>JBDLQG010000073.1:0-9671 GCA_039800705.1 Pseudomonadota bacterium | reverse complement strand
CAATCCGCTTGTTGTTTTGAAGCAAAAATATTAAGATGTTCAATAGGAAGATTTGCGACAACAGGGACGACACCATAACCTGCTGCGCCATAAATACGTTTTTCAAGTAAAATTTTCTTACCTGCTAATCCACCTGATAAATTATCAGCACCTATAAAATAATACGCTGTCCAACGTTTACCTTTATTGCCTTTCTCATCTAAATCATTAAACGTATCGAGCGTTCCCGATTTTGCAAGTGTTGTTGATACTACTTTGCCATAAGCCTTATCCTGCGCCGCGCCACCTGAAGTGTAAATAACGTAATCTGGAGTAGTATCAATCCAAGGTTGCAATGCATAACTCGCTTGTGAACCAAGTAATAATGAAATGGCAAGGCCAAGTGTTTGAGTGTGTTTCATAAATAAACCTTCTATTTTGTGAGAGTCGCAAAATGGCTTTTTTAATATTTTTACCTCCAAATAAAATCGTTTTATTAAGTATAGATAAAAATTTAAATTCAGCCGTTAGAAGGAATGTTAGGGGAAGGTGACAAGTTTGTGAAATGTTACTTTTCGATAATATTATCTAAAAATAGAATATTCAAAAATTAGATTTTATTATCTAAATTAGTGATTTACGTTTGAAAAATGTGAACCATCAACAGAAAACAGGACAGAAAAATTTGATCAGTGCTGCTTATTGTGAATAAACGCTTAATACAATTTGAAGCAAAAACATGACTTCATCATATCTTGTGAATCAGTTAAGACTAAATAACAAAAAATTAAATGGTGTATTTCAACCATTTTCCACCTTAGAATGGTTTATATAAACAGCATCATGCAATTATAAATTACAATAATCAATATAAATCAATGTGTTAATAAAACAGCGAATCGGCTCAATAATTGCTTCGATATATCTTCGATATTCGGTTAAATTATTTTTGATCACAAAAGTCAAAAAGTTCATTTAATCCCTATGCAATCTGTTCATTTTTTTCAAATAAAAACAACAATAAACGTGAATCTACAATGACTGATAAATTGATCAAATATTTTTTACTATGGTTAACAATATTTTTCATACAACTGGATATTTGGTTACTTAGAAAATTTGGAGTGATTTCTTTTAGCCAATTTATTTTTCATATTGATATGGGACTAGAAGGTCTTATTCATTCAGATCAAGCGCTATTGGCTAGTTTTGCACGTAAGTGTTTGTTAGTACCAACTGCTATCATTTTAGTTATTCAATTTAGCCTTAAATACTACAACTTAAGTGTAATGGAAAAAATCAGAAAAATTTATTTTTCATCTATACTCATTTTGAGCCTAAGCCTATTTTTGCATAAAATGTCATTTTTTGAAGCTATATCGTTTTATTATGATTATGTCAAAACAGGTGAGGATTACTTTGCTTTACATTACGCCGACCCAAAGCACGTTAGCATAAAAGCACCTCAAAAATTTAAGAATCTTATTTTAATTTATATTGAAAGCCTTGAAGAAACTTATTCAGATACTCATTTATTTTCACATAATTTAATTGCAAGTATTCAGTCTGATACTATTGCAAACGCCTATCATTTCAATCAGTATGAGCAAGCACCTGCAACAGGTTGGACTATTGCAGGCATTGTTGCAACACAGTGCGGTGTGCCATTAAAAACAATGACACATAACAGCATTGCTAATGGTGAGTCAGGTTTTTTAAATGGGGCTTTTTGTTTAGGGGATATATTAAAAAATCAAGGGTATAAGAATATTTTTGTTAATGGACCAGATTTGACTTTCTCAGGATTGGGTAAATTTTTAAAAACGCATGGTTATGATGAAGCTTACGGTCGAGCAGAATGGTATAAAGAGAATAAATCAAAAGATGATATGAATGATTGGGGTTTATATGATGACTTATTATTTATCGAGGCTGAAAAACAATTGGATAAACTAGAGTCTAACCCAAATACTCCTTTTAATTTAACGCTATTAACAATTGATACGCATGGTCCAAATGGATTTGTATCAAAACATTGTGCTAACCGACATGGTGTTACGAAAGACAATTTTGAAGGTATTGTGGAATGTACAGCGCTACAGGTGAGAGACTTTATAAATCATATTCAAAACAAAGGTTACTTAGAAAATACTAGCGTTGTGATTTTTGGCGATCATTTGGCAATGAAGAATCCCGTTTATTCAAAGTTGATTAATAATCATCAACGCCATATATTCAATGTATTTATCAACAATGGCAACCTTAAAAAGAATCGTGAAGAAATAGTCGGGTTTGATATGTTTCCATCTATTTTGACAGTATTGGAATTCGATGTCGAACAAGGGCGACTAGGGCTAGGATATAGTGGATTTGGTGCTAAAAATAGTATGGTAAATTCAGATTATTATCATGAAATGCAAGAAAGGCTTCTGGGATATTCTCCACGTTATGCTGAATTATGGCATGGCTAAAAAATAGTGAAACATCTACTTTGTCTTAGCGATTTTTTTAACTTTCTTTACCCAACTTTACTATAATCTCAAATATAACGAGTTATCAGATGTTTTTATTACTTATCTATTTTCGTAAATACCTTTTTCAGCTCGGATAAAATCTGAATCATTAACACGCTGCATTAATAATTGATAATTATTTTCTTGTTGATATCTATCATTTTGTTTATGCCATAAATGAAACACAGGTAATGCAAAACGCCCTTCCTTACGTTTAATGCCATAATGAATTAAACGTACAATCAAATCCGAATCTTCGTAACCCCAGCCATAAAAACATTCATCGAATCCATTAACAGCATAAAAATCCTCTTTCCAAACAGCCAAATTGCAAGTCATTGCTCCGCCCCAATAATTTGGACGCAACAACCTGAATTGATTGAATGGTAAATAAATTAACGGTAAAAGCCGATTAATTTTCTTTTGTAATCGCCACATTACAAATGTAAGAAGTGGTGTTTTATGAATTAATTGACGTTGATCGATAATTGTCTGTGTAAATGACTGGTTAAATAAAATGCGATTACCAGGAACGAAATGTGCATTTTTGGCCAATTTTCTATGGCGAGCAATAAAATGCGGCAATGCTATACAGTCACCATCCAAAAAAATTAAATAATCACCTCTGCAATTCAATACAGCTTTATTGCGAATTTTTGCTGCCCGAAAACCTTGATCTTCATGATAAATATGCTTAATTGGCACAGGACTTATTTGTGAATACATCGCAATTAATTCAGCGGTATCTGAGCTTGAACCATCATCTGCAATGATTATTTCAAAATTCAGATCATCTTGACAAAATAAACCCTCAAGACATCTCTCAAGTGCTTCTTTCCAATTATAAGTAGTGACAATCACAGATATTAATGACATAGCATTTTATTCAACCGATTTTTCATTCCATAACGAAGAATAACTAGGCGAATAACCCAATAGTTTTTTATTCATCTCTTCATGACGGCTTAAACTAGGTTTGTCTGTGTGATTTCCAAAGCCAGAATAACCAAGGCCTAACCTACCCTCGTTTATCCTAAAACCTAATGATTCTAAAATAGTGGGATACATATCAAACTCTGTCATATCTTCACGATTTAAAACCAGTTTATCTTCGGTAATAAATAAATTAAAAATACGGCGTTTGTTTGAGCTTTCTAACTTTTTATAAACTGGATTTTGCATTCCTAAATGATCTCCTAAAATAACCACTGTTGTGTTTTTTAAGTATCCTTTACTTCTTATATAGTTAACAAAATCTTTCACTTGCAAGGCAGTACATTCAACAATACCTTCAAAATTATTTTCAGTAACACCGTGCTTAGTTGCGCAATGATGGGAAAGAAAACCTTTTGGGGGATGTGTATCAACGGTAAGCAGCGTTAAATTAAAGGGCGTATCTGTATGTGATTCTAATTCGTCTAGCTTTTTTTGTGCTTCAAGAAATAATAAATCATCATAAAGCCCCCAATCATTCATATCATTCTGTGTTTTATTTTGCTTATACCATTCCTCTCGACCATAAGCCTCCATATAACCATGTCTAGCGATGAATTTTCCTTTGCCGGCAAAAGACAAATCTGCACCGTTCATGAAAATATTCTGATAGCCTTTATCTGCTAGAGTATCACCTAAACACACTGCATTATTGAGGAATCCGGTTGCATTATCGCCTGAGGCATTTCTCAAAAATGTTCTCAAAGGTAGACCACATTGCGTTGAAACAATACCTGCAATTGTCCAACCTGTGCCGGGAGCTTGTTGATAGCTGCTAAAATGATAAGAGTTGTTAACAGCTGACGACTCAATACTCGATATTAAATTGTGTGAAAATAGTTGAGTATCAGCATAAGTATCTTCTAAACTCTCAACATAAATTAATACTAAATTTTTAGGTTTTTGTGGTGATGCAATAGAAATTTCATGTGGATTAACATAATTTATTTTGAAATAATCTTCACCAGTTTTGACATAATAGAGATAAGCGTTAGCCGCACTAAAAAAAGCGACTTTATATAGAAGAAATACAAATGAAATTAAAAATAAAATTAAAACATACGAAAATTTATTAAATTTATTCAAATACCCTGAGTAGTGTTTAAATGCGAAACCTAATATGAATACAAATGCAGTTGGTACTATCAAACAATTTCGAATAAAACTGCTGGTCAACTTTGGATCACCTTGTGTTAAGCCATCAAGACTCATATCAAGATGAAAAATAAATTGATCAAAAGCAACATCACCAAATTTTCTCAATAACCAAATACCAACTTGTATTAAAAAAATTGAAAACCAAAAAATGATTAATTTGATTGTTTTATCTACCATGCATCCTCAAATTTTTTTTATCTATTATGAGTATTATCAGTTTACATCTTTATGTTAAGAAATTTTTTCGATAATATTGTCTAATGATTGCTTTATTTCATCAGGCGTAATAGCTTCAATACAAGAACACCTAACATGATCTTCTCGACAATTTATACAATTTTTATTTCCAAATGAAAAACTTCGTGAATTTTTGCCCACCGGTCCCCAACGCTGTGCGAAAATGGGACTACGAGGTGCGTAAAGCCCAAATGCATGTTTTCCTAACGCCGCAGCAAGGTGGAGGGGCCCAGTACTGCAAGCAATTAGCCCATCACTTAATGATATCAACCCCATAAACTCATTTAAATTTAACTTGCCACATACATCCGTTACTTTATGCCCCACTTGCTGAAAAAGTGGTTCTAGAGCTTGTCGTTCTTCAATTGAACCTGAAATAAAAACTTGAAATTTATCTAAATCTAACAAATTAATTAATTCAATATATCGTTGTAAACTCCACTCTTTAGCACTACCACCAGATTTTGCATGAATAATGAGTTTAAATTTATCAGCCTCAAGTAATTGAACTGACGAAAAAAATTTACTTAAATCTGTTAATGCGTATAAATCGGCAATGTCTTCTAACGATAACGTATAGGGTATATCAAAAGCTTTTAGTATTTTTAAATTGAGTTGTATTTCATGTAATGACGAATTGCGTCGACTCAAATAAACCAAACGATTACACGTTAACCAATGTGACAAACGTCTACTTGTTCCAATACGCAGAGGAATAGCTAATTGCTTTGCTCGCCTTGCCACTTCTCGATCAGGAATCACATGGAGAATAGCATCCGGAGATTGATTATTAAGCATTACTTTCTTAGTTAAAAACTCCTCCTTATCAATATAAACATCAATATTCTGACATGCTTCAATAATGGATCGTGTGTAAGGCGTTCCAATGAATCCGATTGTTATATTCGGAAAATGATTTTTTAATAGCGTAGCAATAGGCAATGAAAAAATCACATCACCCAATTTATGGCCACGTGTACTAATAATAATATTATTACGAGGAATCATCAATTTACCTAATTATAAAAAAATTAATATATTGTTGATTCATCAATAAAAAATAGGATGATATCTTCAAGAAAGCTATAGAAATACGTTAAAAAATCAAGAAATAAAATTGTTTTTATAAACACTTCGGACTTTTACCTGCTGCTTGCGCTTTTTTATAAAGCTCCATAGCTTTGGGCATGTGCTGATTGAGTTGTTCGATGCGCGTCGCGTGCGCGGGATGCGTTGACATAAACTCAATGGGTTGATTACCTTGTGAGGCTTGTTCCATTTTTTGCCACAAAATGACGCTTTGCTGTGGATCAAAACCGGCTTTAGCCATTAAATCAACGCCAATAATATCGGCTTCACTTTCGTGAATTCGACTATAAGGCATCAGCACACCGTATTGTGCGCCTAAACCGAGTAGTCCTTGCGTTAGTGGACTTTGCCCAAGTTCAGTTTGACTAATCATGCTAAGACCTTGCTGAACAGCCATTTCCTGTGAAGCGCGTTCATTGCTGTGTCGTGCTAGAACGTGTCCGACTTCGTGCCCTAATACAGCAGCAAGCTGATCTTGATTATCAACGAGTTTCATCATCGCGCTATGCACACCAATTTTATTACCAGGCAATGCAAACGCATTCAAACTAGCATCTTCAAATACAACGACTTCCCAATTCACACCCAGTTCAGCTGTCACTGCTTGAGCAATACATTGAGCCGTTTGATTATATTGTGGATTATTGTTAATTGGCTTTTGCTTTTTGAGTGTATCAAACGATTGTAATCCCATTTGATTAATCTGTGTATCCGGCAAAAAGATGAATTGACTGCGCCCTGTTGGGCTCGTCGCACAAGCCGTTAACATCAAACTAGCAACAAAAAACGCCCCGATTTTTATGCACATAACATTCCGCTGCTTTGGTGAATAGTGAATTGACATTAACGCACGCCGCCAATTTCGGTGACAATGACATCAATCCCATTTTGACGCAGACGCGCTCGCACTGAACTGACACTACTCATTTGCGAATAAGGGCCAATTTTAATGCGATTCCATACCACTTCGCCCACCTTCGCTCGCTCAATACGTGCTTCAATTCCCATTGAAGCTAGATTAGCCCGCATTTTTTCTGCATCACTTGTATCTTTAAACGAGCCTGCTTGCATAATATAGGTGGATGTTGATTTTGTCGCAGGTACGACAGCTGACACGGGCGCATCAATAATAGTCGAATCGACTGGTTGCACAACATCAGCAGGCGGAACATTCACATTAATGCGTTCTTCTCGAGCTCGAGCCGTAATTTCATGATCTGGCACAACCACTGCCTTTTCAGGCAAAATCGTATAAAAATCAAATTGTGGCATCGCATTTTCGAGTTCACTCATTGCTTCAGGCGTCAAATTGACTTCGGGTGGTTTTTCGAGTGTCTCAATGGTTTCTGGCGATAACCCCGTTGGATTTAATTCCGTCGCATTTTCCTCTATAGGTACATTTACCGTTGATTTAAACGTTTTTAAAGGAGCACTACTCGCTAATGAATTAGGAAAAAATTGACGAAGTGTGAATTTTTTCATGCCTGCGCCACGCAAATAAACCAAAAAAACAACAAAACTAATGAGCGTTGCAGTAATTAGCATCCATTTTAATGTGCCACCACCGTTACTTGCGCTGCTTTTCGCTCTTGCTGAGGAGCGTTTATGTCTTGAGCGTTGCTTATAATCTCGATTTGCCATTACATTGCTTCTGGTGCACTAATGCCAAGTAGTGTTAATCCGTTAACCAAAACTTGCTGAACGGCACTTACTAAATTTAATCTTGCGTTACGCAATGTATCGCTTTCCACCAAAAATTGATGCGCATTGTAGTAAGTATGAAAATCCGTTGCCAATTCGCGTAAATAGTTAATGACCAAATGCGGCTCATACTGCGTTGCTGCACGCTCAATCACTTCGGGATAACGCGCGAGAGTGGTTAATAATACGGTTTCATGTTCAGCACTTAGTTCGGGCAGATGTGCCATGCCGAGTGCAACATCATGAGTGTAACCTTTTTCGGGTAACTGCCTTAATACACTGCAAACACGCGCATGCGCATATTGCACATAAAAAACAGGATTTTCATTTGATTTTGATGTAGCAAGCTCTAAATCAAAATCCATGTGTTGCTCAGAGCGACGCATGACATAAAAAAATCGCGCTGCATCTTTGCCAACTTCACGACGCAATTCACGCAACGTCACAAAATCGCCTGAACGCGTTGACATTTGGACTTTTTCTTCACCACGCCAAAGCGTCGCAAATTGCACTAACAAAACGTGTAACTTATTTTCATCAGCGCCAAGCGCGGTTAACGCTGCTTTTACGCGTGCAATATAGCCATGATGATCCGCGCCCCAAATGTCAATTAAGACATCAAATCCACGTTCTAATTTGTTCCAATGATAAGCGATATCTGATGCAAAATACGTGTATTGCCCATTATCTCGAATGACAACGCGATCTTTTTCATCACCAAGTTCACTGGATTTAAACCAGATAGCACCATCTTTTTCATACAAATGATTATTTTCTCGAAGAACAGCTAACGCATTCTCAATAGAACCATCATCCATGAGCGAGCGCTCTGAAAACCACTGATGATACGTCACACCAAATTCCGCTAAATCTTCTTTAATATCTTCTAAGATGGCTGTTAAACCCACATCAAAGACGGTACGATACCCTTCCGCGCCTAAAAGCTGTTTTGCACGCGCAATCAGTGAATCAATGTAAATTTCTTTGTCGCCACCGTCCGTTTCATCTAAAGGTAAATCGGCGAAAACCACGTCATGAGAATGGACAAAACGGTTGCCATGATTCGACACTAAATTTTGCGCAAGATCACGCACATACGCACCACGATACGCATTACACGGAAAGACTAATGTTTCACCACAAGCCTCTAAATAGCGTAGCCAAACGCTTGTCGCCAAAATATCCATTTGACGCCCTGCATCATTGACGTAGTATTCTTTATGTACATCAAAGCCACTCGCCGTTAATAAATTGGCAACCGCTGAGCCGTAAGCCGCGCCACGCCCATGACCAACATGCAGTGGCCCCGTTGGATTTGCAGACACAAATTCCACTTGGACTTTTTTGCCGGCACCAATTTGGCTTAATCCAAATTGATTACTTTGTTGATGGATAGTAGAAATTACTTGATATTGCGCATTTGCATCAATAAAGAAATTGATAAAACCCGCTCCCGCGAGTTCAATTTTTGAAACAACATCATTTACTGGCATCGCCTCAATCAATTGCTGCGCAAGTTGACGTGGGTTAGTTTTAGCAGATTTTGCTAATACTAACGCGAGATTTGTTGCAAAATCACCATGTGAGCTATCGCGCGTGCGCTCAACGTGAATAGTTGGATTTAGGGTGTTATCTAAAATACCCTTTGTTTGTAAAGTCGTTAGCGCCTGTGAAATCAGCGTTTCGAGTGTTTTTTTCATGAGGTTACGAATAGTCAAAAAATTAGGGCGTATTATCCATTAAAGCGGCTAATTTATCCATTTTAACGCATATTTAAAGCGTATTTTCCGCTTTTAGCTTTGCCTTTTTACGTTCAATTTCAGTTTGTGCCACTTTATCACGTAAGTAAACAGGCTGGGCGTCTTCTGCGCAAACAGCGTATCCTTGATGAAATCCACGCACGCCAAGTGTTGCCATTGCACTCGCTTGCGGCAAAACATCATGCTCAATTTCCAAGACTTGGCCTTGGGTATGTTCACTTAATTCCTTCTCGTAAACCGC
>JBDLQG010000072.1:0-9798 GCA_039800705.1 Pseudomonadota bacterium | reverse complement strand
TTTTGCAATGGCGTAAAAACTTAGAGACTGATGGTAAAGTCAATATGGATGACGATTTGATGGCTGAAAATGTTGATGACGCATCGTTAACGCAACATTGGCGCGATTACGGTAAACAATTCGAAAATACAGCTCAATCGTTTAGTAGTGTAGCGCGTCAGTTTGATCAAACAGCGCAGACGTACGAACAGGCAAATCATAAAATTGATCAAGTTCATCAACCACGCACAAAATAAAAAACTAAAACGGGTTTTAGTATTGAGCTAGAACCCGTTGATTTACGAAATCAATTCACTCAAAATGCAGTAGTGAATGAACCTCGTAGCCGTTTAATTTTTCTCTACCTTGCAAAAAATCCAGCTCAACCACAAATGCACAAGCATGCACAATACCACCTAATTTTTCAACGAGCTCACAACTGGCTTTTGCTGTGCCGCCAGTGGCAAGTAAATCATCAATCAATAGAACACGGTCCCCTTGATTAAACGCATCTGTGTGTGCTTCTAACGTTGCACTGCCGTATTCTAAGTCATACGATACACTTTCTACGTTATATGGCAGTTTATTGGGTTTTCTCAGTGGCACAAAAGGCAGTCCCATTTCCCAAGCAACTAAGCTACCAAAAATAAATCCACGCGCTTCCATGCATGCAATGACGTTGACTTTGCTGCCTAAAAAAGGGGCAATGAGTTGATGTACGGTTAATTTTAGAGCCGCTGGGTCTTTGATAAGTGGGGTGATATCTTTAAAAATAATGCCCTCTTTGGGGAAGTTAGGGATATCGCGGATTTTGTCTTTTAATCGATTCATGAAATGTCCATTTTTATGATAAGCGCACACGCGGATCAACGAGTGTGTAGGAAATATCGGTGAGTAACAAGCCAATAATGTAAAGTACAGAGCCTAGAAATACCATGGAGCGCACAATGGCAAAATCTTGGCTATTGATGGCATCGATGGTGTAGCTGCCAAGACCGGGAATGCTAAAAAACGATTCCATAATTAAACTTCCCATAAAAAGCAGTGGCAAAATAACAACGACACCGGTCAAAATAGGAATCATGGCGTTAGGAAGTACATGACGAAATAAGGTTTGTGTTTGAGTCAAACCTTTTGCTCTTGCGGTTCTTACATATTCTTTTTCAACTTCTTCTAAAAACAATGTTTGATACCAACGCACTCCCGAGCCGATACCCGTAAATACGCCAATAATGACTGGTAAAATGAGAAATTTTATCGATGCAAAGCCGTCATCATAGCCTGAAATAGGGACTAATTTTAATATTTTAGCAATAAAAAATTGACCACTAATGATATAGAAAAGCGATGAGATCGACATCAATGTGACACATAGAATGATGCCGATTTTTTCAATGTAACCACGACGAAATAGTACCATCAGCAGTGCAGCTGAAATATTGACAATAAGTCCCAAAATTAAGGTAGGCAGAGCAAGCGCAAGGCTCGGGATAGCGCGTTCTTGAATGTCGGCACCAATATTTCGCCCGCTATCAGAAATGCCAAATCGAAACAGCATTAACCCGACTGATTTACTATAAAAAATGGTGTCGGTCATCTTGTCACCGCCTTGCGCATCTGAATTCCAAAGCAAGGGTTTGTCGTAGCCATGCTGAATTTTCCAATTCGTGATAGCTTGAGTAGTAACGTGTTTTTGCCCAAGCTGCATACGCGCCATATCATCAGGGCTGTTAACAACGAAAAACAGCACAAACGTCAACACATTGACCGCAAATAATAGCGGTAGGGCGTAAAGTAAGCGTCGAATAATGTAACTAATCATAGCGTTTGCATGCGATTTTTACTCATCGCCAAGTTGTGTGAGTAATTCTGCTTGATGCTCACTAATGAGCGGTTGAAGGACTTGATCAAGTCCGCCTTCCATAATGTCATCGAGTTTGTAAAGAGTTAAATTAATGCGGTGATCCGTTAATCGTCCTTGTGGGTAATTATAAGTACGAATACGCTCAGAGCGATCACCGCTGCCTACTTGCAGTTTACGCATTGAAGATTGCTCAGCGTGTTGTTTTTCTTGTTTTGCAGAAAGTAAACGCGAAGCAAGCAGTGACATCGCACGCGCACGATTTTTATGTTGCGAGCGTTCATCTTGGCATTCGACAATGACGCCAGAAGGAATATGCGTAATACGAATCGCAGATTCTGTTTTGTTAATGTGCTGCCCACCCGCACCGGATGCACGATAAGTGTCGACTTTTAAATCAGCAGGATTGATATCAATTGCATCAATTTCTTCTACTTCTGGCATAATCGCAACCGTACAGGCAGAGGTGTGAATACGGCCTTGTGATTCGGTTTCGGGGACACGTTGCACGCGATGTGTACCGGATTCAAATTTTAATTGTGAATAAACATCACGCCCAGATACACGCAAAATAACTTCTTTATAGCCGCCATGTTCGCCTTCGTTTTCGCTAATAATTTCTGTTTGCCAGCCTTTACGCTCAGTAAAACGCTGATACATTCGTGCAAGGTCGCCTGAAAAAATGGCGGCTTCATCGCCACCGGTGCCTGCGCGAATTTCTAAAAAGATATTGCGATTATCATTAGGGTCTTTTGGCAGCAACAATAATTGCAATTCATGTTCTAATTGTTCGATTTGATTTTGTGTTTCTGAAATTTCA
The DNA here is from genome assembly GCA_039800705.1 of Pseudomonadota bacterium. Classification (GTDB taxonomy): domain Bacteria; phylum Pseudomonadota; class Gammaproteobacteria; order Methylococcales; family Methylomonadaceae; genus UBA10906. Next base: position 7,138 of record JBDLQG010000072.1, on the reverse strand, counting down.
TCTTTTGCCAGTTCGCGCATCTCGGGATCACTATCATTTGCCATTTCTTTAGCGGCAGTGAGTGATTCTAATAATTGTTCATAACGTTTATAGCATTCCACCAATGGACTGATTTGTGCATATTCTTGGCTTAATGAACGAAATTTATTTTGATTACCTTGTGTCTCAGGTTCAGAAAGTAACGCTGAAATTTCATCGTGTCGTTCACAGAGATTTTGGAGTTTTTGTTCTATTGATGGTTTCATTATCGAGAAGGATTAAGTTGAAAAATTTCTAAAGCAGCCGCAAGGACATCATGTCGCTCGCTCTCAGCAGCCACACGCAATTGTGTGCTGGGTGTGTGGATAAGTTTATTGGTTAATGTATGAGCTAAACGCGTGATAACGTCTTGCGCTGGCGCACCATTATTGAGAGATAGTAGTGCTTTTTGGAGAGCTTCATCGCGCCAAATTTCAGCTTGTGTGCGATAATCTTTAATTAATGTTTGTGCACTTTGTGCGCGTAGCCAAGCGAGAAAATAGTCAACTTGTGTGTCGATAATTTCTTCTGCTTGCAGAGCAGCTTGGCGACGTGAATTCATATTTTGTTCAACGGTATGTTGCAAATCATCAACGGTGTATAAATAGACATCGTCTAATTTTTCAACTTCCATTTCAATATCACGCGGTACCGCTAAATCGACCATAAACATCGGTTTATGTTTGCGTTTTTTTAAAGCGCTTTCTACGCTGCCTTTGCCCAAAATAGGTAGTTGACTGCCCGTGGAGGCGATGACAATATCTGCCTCGGCTAAATGCGTTGGAATTTCGGCTAAACTAATGGCATAGCCATTGAATTGCATTGCAAGATGGTGTGCTTTTTCGAGTGTTCGATTGGCGATAATAATGCGCCCAATCCCTTGTTGGCTTAAATGTCTTGCGGTAAGCTCAATGGTTTCACCCGCGCCAATTAACAAAGCAGTTTGTTCGCTGAGTTTATCGAAAATTTGTTGTGCTAATTGAACAGCGGCAAAAGCAACCGATACTGGACTGGATCCAATAGCGGTATCTGTGCGTACTTTTTTGGCAGAAGTAAACGTATGTTGAAATAATTTGCCTAGTAATTTGCCAATCGTTTGAGCATCGCAAGCGGTTTGATAGGCCGTTTTTATTTGCCCTAAAATTTGTGGTTCACCCAAAATCATCGAGTCAAGGCCACTGGCAACGCGAAACAGATGACGAATGAAAGCATTTTCGCTGTAACTGTAAAGATAGGGCGTTAACTCCATTTTGGGAAGTTTTTTATGTTGACTGAGCCAATCAATTAAAAGATTTGCATCCGTTGATTGCGTCACGCAGTACAATTCAGTACGATTGCATGTCGATAAAATAGCGGCTTCGCTGATATCGCTTAAATGCACGAGATCTTGCAATGCTTGATGTAATTCGTCAGCAGAAAATGCAAGCTTTTCACGAATAGCAACGGGCGCTGTATTGTAATTTATGCCGATAGCAAGAAGTGTCATTGAAGAAATCGTTGTAGATGAAAATTAAGTTAGCACATTATAAAGCAATATTACCATGTAGTTTTTGCCTTATGCGCTAACGTCTGTATGATGCGCCTATTCTAAAGAAATACAGTCCTATTCGACAAATAGAAAAACAGCATTCTAATTTAGCGATATTTTCTGTTACCCTATAAATAAACCCAACATCAAGTCATAAACTAGGAATAAGTGTGTGTCAAAGTTACCATTTTTATCTTTTATAGGCGTTATTTTATTAAACGGTTGTGCTATTGATTCTCAAACAGTGCAATCGCCAGATTCTTTAGATCACGAAAAAGCTGGGGCAGTGGAAAACTCTTTAGGGGAAGCGGAGGCTGTGTCAGCCAAATCGGATTTGCCTAAATTACCGCCACTTGAACCTAAAACAGCCATTGATCCCGATGTTATGTACTTACTTCTCGCAGCCGATATTGCAATGCAGCGTCAACAATATTCATTGGCTTATGAAGCGTATATGGAATTAAGTAAGCGAGTACATGATCCTAAGTTTGCAGAGCAAGCCGCTAAACTCGCTTTGCAGATTAAAGATTCTCGCAAGACCAATGATGCGGTGTCAATGTGGATAAATCAAGAACCTAAAAATGTAACAGCGCGAAAATTGGCCGCATTGACTGCGTTGCGTGGTCATGATAAAGCGGTTGCAGTTAAGCAGCTTAATGCCTTGCTCACCGCTGAGCCTGATAATTTTGAAAATGCACTTTTAGAGTTGAGTAGTATTTTGCAAAAGGAAGGCAAAGAAAAGTTTATTTATGATGCGTTGGAATCACTTTCCACAAAGACCACTAGTAACAAAGCGGTTATTTATTTTGTGCAGTCTTTGCTTTCAATGCAAATGAAAAATAATGCACAAGCTGAAAGTAAAGTAAAGCAAACGTTGCAGCTTCAGCCAGATTGGGAACATCCAATTTTAATTCAAGCTCAGTTAGCGTTTATGGCGCATGATTTTCCCCGTGTTAAATCATTGCTAAATGACGCAATTTTAAAGCATCCAAATAATGTGCCATTTAAAAAGTTACTCGCGCAAACGTTAATTAAAATGTCCGATTATGAGGCAGCAGCGGGGCTTTATGAGTCATTAATTAACCAGAGTCCCAAAGAAGGTGATAATTATATCGCGTTAGCTTTAATCAATTTAGAATTGAACAAAGACGAGAACGCGCAAACCATTTTAAAAACGCTTTCTGAGCAACCACAATGGGAATCAGCGGCCAACTTCTATTTAGGGAAAATCGAAGAAAAGCATAATAACTCTGCAGGGGCAGTGGCGTTGTTTGATAAGGTATCTGATCCACAGTTATCATTAGATGCCGCTATTTCATCAATTAATTTATTAGTAAAAGAGCGCCAATTTGAGCAAGTTCAGTCGCGATTGAATGTGTTGTTACAAAAATATCCACAGCAAAAATTACGCTTTGTATTAATGCAAGCAAGCTTATATAGTCAGCAAAATCAACAAGAAAAATCATTCGATTTGTTAACTGAAACGCTTTTGCAGTTTCCCGATGAAAAAGATGTTTTATATACTCGTGCGCTAGTGGCGGAGCATTTGGGGAAAATAGGGGTGCTGGAAGCAGATTTGAAAAAAATTATTGCTAAGTATCCTGATGATGTGGATGCACTCAATGCGTTAGGCTATAAATTACTAGACGATTCAACTCGTTACCATGAAGCAGAAAAATATTTGCAGCATGCCATTAAATTACGCCCCAATGAACCAGCAATTATGGATAGTGTTGGTTGGTTACAATTTAAAATAGGCAAATATCCGCAAGCCTTGAACTATTTGCAGTCGGCGTATGAAAAACAAAATTCAGGCGAAATTGCCGCGCATTTATGCGAAGTGCTTTGGTCAATGGGGCGTAAAGATGAAGCGCAGCAAGTGTTTGATAATGCAATCAAAGTATCGCCTGAAGATGTTGATTTAATGGATTTTAAAAGACGTTTTTTGCAATAGGTGTCGCGCGTGAAAAAAACGTATTTATTGATGGGGGTCTTGTTATTATCAGGCTGTTCAACGCTAACAACGACAACTGATGTGACGTATCAAACTAATCATAATGCGCAAAATGCGTTGTATGATTTGCAGCATTGGTCATTTGAGGGGCGTATTGCTATTGTGACCAAGAATGATGTGGAACAGGTGAATATTAGTTGGACTCACTTTCCAAGCGAAGAGCTCATCAAGTTATCCGGTCCACTCGGGCAGGGAGCGGTTATGATTCAATTAAATGCTGAGGGTGTCACTATTGATCGAGGTGGTGGTGATATCAAAACATCGACTAATCCTGAAGCGTTTATTAATCAAGAAATTGGTTTGTTTGTTCCTGTGACGTCTTTGCGTTATTGGGTGGTTGGGGTACCAGAAAAGTCACAGGATACGAAAACCATAGATAGTGGATTTGAGCAATCAGGATGGCGCAGTCAATATAAAGCGATGCAATCAGTTAAAAACTATCTTTTGCCACGCAATATGACTGTCACAAATGAAACAGTTAAGTTAAAACTGTTTATTGATCAATGGAGTTTAGATGAAAACTGAAAATATCGCCTATTTATGGGGTGAGAAATATCCGGCACCCGCAAAATTGAATTTAATGCTTCATATAGTGGGGCAGCGCGAAGACGGTTATCATTTATTGCAAACGGTTTTTCAATTTGTAGAATTGTGTGATTGGTTAACATTTCTACCGAGTAGCACGAATAGTATCGTGCTTGAAGACGCGATTTCGGGTGTTGATCATTCTGATAATTTAATTGTGAAAGCTGCCAATTTACTAAAAAAAGAAACCGGTTATACTGGTGGCGTTCGAATCAAGCTAGAAAAGAATCTTCCTATGGGGGGCGGTCTTGGTGGTGGCAGTTCTGATGCTGCGACTACATTAGTTGTTTTGAATCACTTATGGAATCTGCAATTATCTAAAGAAAAATTGATGGCTCTTGGGTTGATGCTCGGGGCAGATGTGCCTGTTTTTGTATTTGGATATGCAGCATGGGCGGAAGGTGTTGGCGAAAAATTAGCACGAATAGTCGTTCAAGAACAATGGGTTTTAATTATTAAGCCGGATTGTCATGTCAATACGCGAGACATTTTTTTAGCAAAAGAGTTGACAAGGGATAGTAAAAAGATAACAATAGACGAATTCAACGCAGGGCAAGCAAGAAATGATTGTCTTGACGTGGTTTGTAAGCAATATGAAGCAATTGAAAAAGCATTGTGTGATTTAAATGTTTTTTCTGAGGCAAGATTAACGGGAACTGGAGCGTGTTTATTTGCGCTGTTTGATTCAAAAGAACTTGCTATTGAGGCAGAGCTTACACTTAAGGACAAGTGGCAAACCTATCTCACCAAAAGTTGTAATAAATCACCCTTATTTTCTTAAATAAAATTGGGTCGTCGCCAAGCGGTAAGGCACGGGGTTTTGATCTCCGCATACCAAGGTTCGAATCCTTGCGACCCAGCCATATTCTCTACTACGCTAATCCATTCATGGAGTATTTATGAGTGACACCAATCTCATGGTGTTTTCTGGAAATGCTAACCTAGCTTTGTCTGAAGGCATAGTAAAAAAACTCAATATGCGTCTTGGCATGGCTACACTTGGTCGCTTTAGCGATGGTGAAATTGCATTTGAAGTTGAAGAAAATGTCCGCGGCAAAGAAATTTTTGTTATTCAGCCAACATGCTCACCAACGAATGAAAATTTGATGGAGTTGCTTGTAATGATAGATGCTATAAAACGCGCTTCAGCGGCGAAAATTACTGCGGTAATGCCATATTATGGTTATGCTCGGCAAGATCGTCGAACGCGTTCGGCTAGGGTTTCTATTAGTGCAAAGTTAGTTGCCAAAATGATTGAGCAAGCAGGTGCAAATAGTATATTAACTATTGATTTGCACGCGGATCAAATTCAAGGGTTCTTTGATATTCCTGTTGATAATGTATATTCATCGCCGCTTTTGCTGGGTGATATTTGGCGTCAGCAGTATAAAAATTTGATTGTTGTTTCGCCTGATGTGGGTGGTGTTGTTCGTGCTAGGGCGTTAGCGAAGCGTCTTGGAGATGCGGATTTGGCTATCATTGATAAGCGTAGGCCGAGGGCAAATGTTTCTGAGGTTATGCACATTATTGGTGATGTTTCTGGGCGCACCTGTATTTTAGTTGATGATTTAGTGGATACTGCAGGAACGCTCTGTCATGCAGCTAGTGCATTGAAGAAGCATGGGGCAATTAAGGTGGTTGCGTATTGTACGCATGCTGTTTTATCCGGCGCGGCAATGTTGAATTTGCGTAATTCAGAGCTTGATGAATTGGTTGTAACGGATACTATTCCGCTGAGTCAGGAAGCTGTTAATTTAGGCAAGATTAGGCAGTTAAGTGTGGCAGAAATGCTTGCGGAGACAATTAGGCGTATTTCGGCTGGCGAGTCTGTTAGTTCGATGTATGTGGATTAAAATTTAATAGCGTGCTAATTGAGGCACAAGGTAATTTAAGATGTCTGATGTATTTGAATTTGTAGCTGAGCACCGTGATGGTGCTGGAAAATCTGAAGCAAGAAGAATTCGTCGCGCAGGTGGTGTTCCTGCGATTATTTACGGTAATGGCGAGCCTCAAATGCTTTCATTGAGTCACAATGAAGTATTAAAGCATTTATCGCATGATGAAGTATATTCATCTGTTTTGAATGTTACTATTGATGGAAAAACTGAAAAAGCAATTTTAAAAGGCGTGCAGCGTCATCCCGCAAAGCCACGTGTTATTCATCTTGATTTTTTGCGTGTTGCTAATTAATTTAGATTTGCAATTAACAAAATAGAGAGATGATTTTCTGTGATTAAATTGATTGTTGGCTTGGGTAATCCAGGTCAAGAATATGAAAAAACCCGGCATAATGCTGGGTTTTTGTTTTTGGATTTTATGGTAGCAAATGTAGGTGGGAGCTGGTTAAATGAGTCTCGTTTTAATGGGTATACCTCTGTAGTAACAATAAATAATAAAGTTGTTCGATTGATTAAGCCTATGTTGTATATGAATCGAAGTGGGCAGGCGGTGGGTAATATCGCACGTTATTACAAAATAGATGTAAGTGAAATCTTAGTTGTACATGATGAGCTTGATTTTAATGCTGGTGCAGTGAAATTAAAAAAATCAGGCGGGCACGGTGGGCATAATGGTCTAAAAGATATTATTTCGCATTTGGGTGGGAATGAGTTTTATCGATTGCGCATAGGGGTTGGTCGCCCGAGTGCATCGCATCTTGTATCGAATTATGTGCTAAGTGCACCAAATAAGTCCGATGAATTCGCTATTCATAAGGCTTGCGAATACGCTTTAAGTAATATTGACATGCTTGTTGTGGGTGAAATAGAAAAAGCAATGAATAAAATAAACGCCATTATTTAAACTTAATTGTTGACAATGTAATTTAAGTAAAAGATAATAGAAAAATATTAAGGAGGGGTTCCCGAGCGGCCAAAGGGATCAGACTGTAAATCTGCCGGTTCTACCTTCGGAGGTTCGAATCCTCCCCCCTCCACCAAAATATCCAGCGGGTGTAGTTCAATGGTAGAACTCCAGCCTTCCAAGCTGATCAC
>JBDLQG010000071.1:0-9945 GCA_039800705.1 Pseudomonadota bacterium | reverse complement strand
CAACCCCGCCATATAAAAAAAGTGGATTATAAGCGGCTCCTTGATTATCAGCTACTTGAGTCGCCGCTGCACGCGCTAATTGATTCGATTTACCTTCGATAAAATTATCAAACGTAAAGTTTTTATTTAAAAAATGTTCGAAATTCGGTGCGGTAATTTTCGGTTCATCCGGCAAACTTGTCACCACAGGTGTCAGCATGTGTCGGTTGGATCCAACATCCAAAACAAGCGTTAATTTTCCGTTAGAAAATTCTGTGACTGCTTCGTTTATTTGTGTAACATGATGTTTTTTTATCCAATCTAAAACAAAACGGTTTGGTGCAAGTAAATTTAAATTTCCTTCTGTTTCAACGGCTTGTAGCGGCCGTATCCATGTATTGAAATCAACACTAGGCACTTCATTTTCAAGTTTAGATAGACAGATATTCCAAAGAGAGCTCATTCAAGTTTTAGCGAAGGTAAACGTGCTAGGCACAAAAAATAGAATAGTGACAAATAAGTGAAAAATATTACAATCCTTAAAATACATCACTAGCGAATTGACACAGCAATACCTTTATTCTATCATCCGCAGACTATTTTATCCGTTTTTGTTAAACTCAATTAGGCAATCAAGCTCATGAAAAGAACTTATCAACCCAGTAAAATCAAACGCGCAAGAACTCACGGTTTCCGCGCTAGAATGGCAACACGTAATGGCCGTAAAGTCATTAACGCTCGTCGTGCAAAAGGTCGCGCAAAACTTACGGTTAGCGTTTAATCTGTTCACCCTGTGTGACGAAGATAGACTTTAGTTTTTCGCAGCAGTTACGGCTTAGAAAGCCGGCTGATTACAAAAAAGTGTTTACTAATCCGACGAAATCAAGCGACACATATTTCACGTTGCTTGCGGTCAAAAATGAATTTGATCACCCAAGACTCGGATTAGTTATTGCTAAAAAAAACATAAGAAAAGCCGTACATCGTAATCGGATTAAGCGGATTATTCGGGACAATTTTAGATGTCACCGCCATAGTGTGTGTAATATAGACATAGTGGTCATGGCTCGAAGAGAAGCGCAGGATGTCACATCTTTCTTACTACAAAAGTCATTGGAAAAGCATTGGCTTAAATTGGTTACCCGATGCAATTCATACTCATCGCCCTTATAAAATTTTATAGATATTTTATTAGCCCCGCACTCGGTAACGTGTGTCGTTTTTACCCCAGTTGCTCTAGCTACGCTTTAGAAGCCGTTACGCGGCATGGCGGTGTGAAGGGCTCTTATCTCACTATCAAAAGACTCGCAAAGTGCCATCCCTTTCATGCGGGTGGTATTGATCCTGTTCCAGAAAAATTCGGTAAATAAGAATGGATAATATAAGATTTATACTCATTGTCACCTTTGCAATGCTCCTTTTTATGTTGCAACAGGCGTGGGATGCAGATTATGTGCTCAAACCTGCAGTTGAAAACGTTTCCTCAGCGGTTAACGTACGCGAGGATGTGCCTGCAACCACTGCGCAAACTCAAACGCAGCTAGTCGCACCTAGTGCAACTCCTATTGACACAAAAGTGATTAAAATCACAACTGACGTATTAGCATTAGAAATCAATGCTGAAGGCGGTACTATTCAGAATTTAGATTTGCTCAACTATCCTATTGAAAAAGAAAATACGATTGTGGATAAATTGCGCGAAACGTTTGGTTTGTCGATTGCTGAAAAAAATACGTCTCCAGTGCGTTTATTCAATGCACAAGCCGATAAATTATTTGTGGCACAAAGTGGTTTTATTGCAGGTAACGGTTCGGCTGAAGCGGCAAACCATCACAGTATTTTCACGGTGCAAAAAGACAGCTACACATTAGATGCTGGGCAAGAAAGTTTAAACGTGCCAATGACGTGGACCGATAACAACGGTTTGCAAGTTACAAAAACTTTTACGTTTAAACGTGGAAGTTATGAAATTGATTTGGCACAAACAGTCAAAAATGCCTCTCAAAAAGCATGGGTGGGCAGACAATATAGCCAGTTACTCAAAACACCTAGTAAAGAAAAAAATGGGATGTTAACGGGTATGCGTGCATACGATGGCGCCGTGATTTATACGCAGGCCAATAAGTATCAGAAAGTGAATTTTGATGATATGCACGACGAAAACCTAGATATCGCAAGCGTTGGCGGCTGGACAGCAATGATTCAGCATTACTTTGCATCAGCGTGGGTACCGCCTGCAGATCAAGAAAATCATTTCTACAGTAAAGAGTTAAAATTAGGTCAATATGTGATTGGTACCTATTCACCATCCGTTACGGTTGATGTGAATAGTGAAGCGCAATTTACCGCGCAGCTGTTTGCTGGTCCAAAAATTCAACCCATGATGGAAAAAACCGCAACGGGCTTAGAATTAACGGTTGATTACAGCGTATTAACCTTTATTGGTAAGCCGATTTATTGGTTACTCAATCAAATTCACGGATTAGTGGGTAACTGGGGTGTTGCGATTATTGGCGTTACTTTTGTTATCAAATTACTGTTTTTCCCTTTGTCGAACGCCAGTTTCAAATCCATGGCGAAAATGCGTAAAATTCAGCCACGTTTGAAAGAGATGCAAGAGCGTTTCAAGGATGATCGTCCACGTTTTAACAATGAAATGATGGCGATGTATCGCAAAGAAAAGGTGAATCCATTAGGTGGGTGTTTGCCAATTTTGATTCAGATTCCTGTTTTTATGGCACTGTATTGGGTACTTAGTGAAACGGTCGAATTCCGTCAAGCGCCATTCATGTTATGGATTCAAGATTTATCGATTCAAGATCCTTTCTTTGTGTTGCCTGTTATCATGGGCATTAGTATGAAAATTCAGCAAAGTTTGAATCCTGCGCCAATTGATCCTGTTCAAGCAAAAGTGATGAAAATGTTCCCTATTGTTTTCACTGTCTTTTTCTTGTTCTTCCCTGCCGGTTTGGTGCTTTACTGGGTAATTAATAATACGTTGTCCATTTTGCAACAAACCTACATTAGTAAACAAATCGAAAACGCAAAGTAATGGAGATGCCTATCCCTCTTCAAAAGGGGGAGGATTTTGCAGACACCATTGCTGCGATAGCAACACCGTCAGGTAATGGCGGTGTTGGTATCATTCGTATTTCAGGCACAAGACTGCTAAGCCTTGCTGCTCATCTTGTCAAAAAAGAACTTCCTCCTCGAACCGCCATTTACAGCACATTTGTTGACGCAGATGGGCAAGTCATTGATAGTGGTATTGCACTTTATTTTCCGGCTCCTCATTCCTATACAGGCGAAGACGTTTTAGAACTGCAGGCGCACGGTGGCGCTGTTGTTTTAGATATGCTTTTAAAACGTGTTTTAGCTTTAGGCGCAAGACTTGCACGTGCTGGGGAGTTTACCGAGCGTGCTTTTTTAAATAATAAACTTGATTTAGCACAAGCTGAAGCCGTTGCCGATTTAATTAACAGTAGCACGGAGCAGTCAGTGCGCTCTGCACAGAAGTCGATGCAAGGCGTTTTTTCCGCCAAAATTCATGAATTAGTCGAAGAATTAACGCATTTGCGTATTTATGTCGAAGCGGCGATTGATTTTGTTGATGAAGAAATCGATTTCTTGAATGATGGTGTGATTGAAGGTCGTTTAGATAACTTACGTTCACGTCTTGAAGATATTCAGGCCACTGCGCAACAAGGGCAATTACTTCGTGATGGCATGACGCTTGTGTTAGCGGGTAAGCCTAATGCGGGCAAATCCAGTTTACTCAATGCACTTGCCGGACATGATGCGGCTATTGTGACGGATATTGCAGGTACCACACGCGACGTTCTTCGTGAGCGAATTCAGTTAGATGGGATGCCACTGCATATTATCGACACAGCAGGATTGCATGAGGCGGATAATGTCGTTGAGCAAGAAGGCATTCGTCGCGCTCGCGCGGAGATGGCTAAAGCTGACAAAATTGTATTGCTTATTGATGTGCGTGAACCTGAAAGCGAAACGGAGGCGTTACTCGCTACATTACCTACCGATGTTGACATTATTCGAGTGTATAACAAAATTGATTTAGTGCAGCGTCCTCCTGCTATTGAATCCACGCAAAACGGCACCGTTTGCTATATCTCAATCAAGCAACAGTTAGGATTAGATTTACTCACCACGCATTTAAAGCAAAGCATCGGTTTTAATTCCAGCGTAGAAAATGTATTTATCGCCCGTCGTCGCCATTTGGAAGCACTTAACACCGCACATGAGTTTGTCATTGAGGCTATTTCACAATTAGCGTGTCGTTTAGCGGGTGAATTGGTGGCGGAAGATTTACGTCATGCGCAACAAGCTTTAGCTGAAATTACAGGTGAATTTACGTCAGATGATTTACTTGGTAAAATTTTTTCAAGTTTCTGTATTGGCAAATAACATTAGGTTTTTATGTCACATCTTCATTCTTCGCTACGCGGCGCCGGATTAGGGCTACGCCGTCCATTACTCGCTGAAATTTTGCAGCACCCGCCTGAAAATGTCGATTTTTACGAGATTGCACCGGAAAATTGGATCACCATTGGTGGAAAAATGGGGCGATATTTTCGAGAATTGACAGAAAAAAAACGATTTGTATGCCATGGTTTATCACTTTCGATAGGTAGTTCAGATCCGTTAGACGAAAATTTAGTGCATCAAATTAAGCACTTTATGCAAACGCATGGCATTGAGCATTATAGTGAGCATTTGAGTTACTGCAGCCATAACGGTCATTTGTATGATTTACTTCCGATTCCTTTTACGCCCGAGGCAGTCAAACATGTTGCTTCTCGAATTTGTCGAGTTCAAGCTATTTTAGAGCGCAAAATTGCGATTGAAAATGTGTCGTATTACACCTATGCAGGGCAGGAGATGTCGGAAATTGATTTCTTTAATGCCGTAGTGAGTGAAGCAGATTGCGATGTACTGCTCGATGTCAATAATATTTACGTGAACAGCATTAATCATGGATATGATGCAATTGATTTCCTAAGCGCAATACCCGCACAGCGCATTATGTATGCGCATATCGCAGGGCATTATGTGCAGGCGGATGATTTGTTAATCGATACACACGGCGCGAGTATTGTTGATCCTGTATGGGCGTTATTGCAGCAAGCTTATGCGCGTTTTGGCGTGTTTCCAACCTTGCTTGAGCGAGATTTTAATTTACCGCCATTGAGTGAATTAGTCGCTGAGGTTGAAAAAATTAAAGGCTTTCAGGAGCGTGCGTAATGAATTTTCAAGAGCATCAAAGCGCTTTTGCCGCTTATATCCGAAATCCAGATCACAATCGTATTCCAAAAGGTGTCAGTCATGAGCGTATGGCAATTTACCGTGAGTTATTTTTTAATAATATCGCTGGATTTTTAACCGCTAATTTTCCTGTACTTCATCGATTAATGGATGATAATGCGTGGCGACGTTTATCGCAGGATTTTTTCTCTCAACACGTTTGTCATACACCGCATTTTTCTGAAATTTCAGAAGAATTTTTAAGTTATCTTCAACATGAACGGCAATGCGCAGAGGATTTACCCTTTATGGTGGAGCTTGCGCATTATGAATGGATTGAGATGGCTTTATCAATTGCTCACGGGGCGATAACGCCTTTCGTTGGTAGTTTGACGGAAATCCCTCTACAACTCTCTCCACTAGCCTGCGTGTTAGCATACCAGTTCCCTGTGCATCGTATTTGCCCAGAATTTTTACCTACTACTGTGCCCGAGCAAGCGACATTTTTGGTGGTGTATCGAGATGAAGATGAAAATGTACAGTTTTTGGAAATTACGCCTCTCACTTATCAGCTATTGCAATTACTTCAAGCACAGCCCGAGCAATTAGCGCACGTGTATTTAAAGCAACTTGCGACGCTTTTTCCTGCGATCAATGAGGAAATATTAAATCAAAAGGGAGAGGAGATTTTGACACTGTTAGCAATGCGCGGTGTGGTGATTTCCACAAATGGATGTTGATTTGTCTAGGCACAAAGGGCTGTACCTAGACAATAAGTGTGACTAAAATTATTCTTGATTTGCAGTAGCTTTAAAGCTATTTTTAATGCCTTGAAATAATTCTTTTAAACCGCTAAATAAGTTTTTAGCATTCAACTCTTCTTTGAGCATAACACGATTGCGAACTAATGCAACGGCGATAAAGCCAGCAAATTGTGGCATTAATTCAAAGAACAGCGATTCTAAAATACCGCCAAAACCTTGGAAGTCGCCTTCATTTTTACGGTCAGCCCCATTAACGGCTTCATAAGCTGCACCACCTTCACTGCTTCTAAACGATTCAAGTATCGAAACATCCGAATACACAAACAACGCTTGTACTGCAAAAAACAGTGCTGCGCCCCCTACCACCCAAAAAAACATATTTTCTATTTTTGCTTGTTTGACAGTTTGATAAAGCCACATAGCAATAAAAATTGTAAAAACTGCACCGATCATCGTTATACCCTCTTGTAAATTATTATTTTTTTGTTAAGAAAAGAAATAAATTTGTACATCTTAAAATCATATCAGACGCCTCTTTTTGAACCACAGAGCATGATTCATACTTTTCACGTCCCGGAGAGACTTGTTTTTTAATTAATCCGTCTTCAACAATATATTTTACAGCAACTGTCATCTCTTTTGTGCGACCAAGTGAATCGGTTGCAATGGAAATTAGCGTGCCATCAGTTTTAAATTCCCAAGAGCTAGTGACAGATTTTTTTTCGCCATCGATTTTTAAGGATTCTGCGGTTAACGTCCATTTACCGACAATATCGCTATTATCTTTCAAAGAAACGTCAGCGTTTACTGACGAAACAAAACATAACATGATTAATGGCAAAAATTTCATACAATTTTTCATTCTCATTTGACTACCTCTGATTATAGTTATTCTGTAAAAATGTAGCGTCTGCGATTATATCACACAGCAAATATTATTCGCTTTTCTTACTAAATCTCTCCGAGAATTCGTGTGTGATAAATTAACAATTTACGAAATAGCACGCTTTCTCTTTGTTAATCCACTATCGAATATTGTTTTAAAAATAGCTCGGCCAAAAGCTGAAATAATTCTTTCAAAAGTGTGAACTATGTCACACTTTTGATATTTTATTTTGAATTATAACTTATTGTTATATATAGTTTTACTATATTTTTACTTTTTTTTCAAAAAGAAGCTAGATAGCCCACATAGCATTATCCGATTTCAGTGTATCTACAAATAATATGACCAAAGTCATTGAAAATGATAGTTTTTTAATGAAAGCGGATGGCTTTGTCGTCGCATGGCACAAATTTGACTACGGTGGGTGAGAAGCGCCTGTTAACAATATTATTGATAGGGTAATCAATGTGGTTAAAATTTTTCTTCGAAACATATTTTACTGTTCTGCGTACTGACCGTTTAGTTATTGTGAGTGAGCGCTAAAGAATGGTTCCGAGCTAGATGGTCGTGTTGATGTTGTTCAAATATAGTTAAATTCGGTAATAGCCGCATGATATGAAGCTCAAATTTGCCATTTATCGTTAGCGTAAAAAGCGTGAATGCTGATGACTGCATACTCTAAACTAATCAAAATTATTTCTCGTATTTTCGTAAAAAAATAAATAAGACAAATGCCCCAATCTACTTCTGATGAATCAAAGCAGAGTTTAAACGAGCAAAATCAAAATGCAGGGGCGTTTGCTGTTATTAAGAATGATGGCTCTGTTGTCGCGTGGGGGAATCCAGAAAACGGTGGAGATGTTAGCGCTGTCAGTAATATGCTTGATGGCAGCATCAATGTCGTTCAAATTTATTCAGCGAAAAATTCATTTGCAGCTTTACGGGCAGATGGTTCGGTGGTGATATGGGGCGATGATTTTAAAGGTAATCGAATCACCACTCAAATTCCTGAACTCGACGGCAGTATTAATGTCGTCAACATTTATTCAAACAACGTTGGGTTTGTTGCGCTACGAGAAAATGGCTCTTTGGTTACATGGGGTGAAGTGAGCGACGATTACAGTAGTAATACGGTGAAATCCAAAATTGATGGATTTGTCGATGTTAAAAGTGTTTCTCTTACCGATTTAGCCTTTGCCGCGTTACGAATTGATGGATCGGTGGTGACATGGGGTGATGCAAATTCAGGCGGGGATAGTAATGCTGTATCGATGCAAATTGATGGCAGTGTTCCTGTAAAAGAGATTTACTCAAATGGTCATGCGTTTGCTGCGTTGCGTGAAGATGGCTCGGTAGTGACGTGGGGTGATCAACTGAATGGTGGCTATGTTAGAACGGCACTTAAATCTCAACTGGATGGCAAAGTTGATGTAAAAGAAATTTATCCCAATGAAGCCGCTGGTGTATTTTGTGCGTTGCTAAATGATGGGTCAGTGGTGACGTGGGGAAACGCCAGTTTTGGGTTAACAAATTCCAAATCACAAATCCCAGCAGGTAAGAATGTATTAAAAGTATTTTCTAATCAAACCGCGTTTGTTGCTCAGCGCGAAGATGGATCCGTTTCTGCTTGGGGTGATGTGTATAACGGCGCTGCGTTTGGCAGTATTGAAAAGTCACTTAATGGTGATATTGATGTAGTTGATATTGTTTCATCGGATTATGCTTTTGCCGCATTGCGAAAGGATGGCTCTGTGATTACATGGGGGCAGGCAAGTTCGGGGGGGGATAGTAGTACTGTTGCGTCGAAACTTGATGGGAGTACTCAGGTTATCAAAATTGTTTCGAATGGTAGTGCATTTGCTGCGATTCGTGCTGATGGGTCAGTGGTGACATGGGGGCAAGTGGATAGTGGCGGCGATAGTTCATCTGTTGCAAAGGCACTGGATGGACAAATCGATGTAAAAGTTATTTTTTCAAATCCTAATGCCTTCGCTGCGTTGCGTGATGATGGCTCGGTCGTCACATGGGGGCTTGCAGGTGGCGGGGGAGATAGTCGTGCTGTAAAAGAGAAACTCGACGGTACTATTAAAGTAACCACCATCGTAAGTGATGATGATGGTATTGTGAATGGAAGAACGTTAACCACAAGTAGTGCTTTTGCTGCGCTACGCGTCGATGGTTCTGTCGTGACGTGGGGAGCGTCAAATGTAGGCGGGGATAGTAGCTCTGTTGCATCGCAAATTAATACTAATGTATTAGGTTTTGCCAATGAATCGATAGATCCATTACTTATCGATGTAACGAAAGGTGCTGTTAATCCCTTCAATAATTTACCTACAGGGGCAGTCACAATCCAATCAAATACAAAAGTGTATACGGTGGGTAGCATATTGACCGCAACAAATACAATTAAAGACACAGACGATCTAGGCGATTTTACATATCAATGGCAAACCGATTTGGGTGTTTTAGCCTCAAATACCAGTAAAACCTATACATTAACTAAAAATGAAGTAGGTCAACAAATCTGGGTGAGCGTGAATTATACAGATAAGTTAGGGACGTTTGAAAAAGTCAAAAGTGCCCTAACAAGTAACATCACTATTAGCAAAAAAGCCTCTATAGCAGATGATGAGATTACTGGCACCACGAAAGCGGATAAATTATCTGGAGGTCTAGGAAATGATACTTTAATCGGTGGACTGGGAAAGGATAATTTAACTGGTGGTGTAGGGGCAGATATTTTTAAATTCAACGCCGTCAATGACACAGCGGCAATCGCAAAAAATGCAGACACAATCACCGACTTTAAAAGCAACGAAAAAGATAAAATTGATCTTTCGGCTATTGATGCAAATAGTACGTTAATTGGCAATCAAGCGTTTAAATTTGTATCGGGTGTGCAATTTGATTCAAGTCTAATTGGGCAAGTTTATTTTAATAGCAAGGATCAAACTGTTTACGGAACAACGCGCGTTGATAACAAAATCGAATTTGCCATTCATCTCACCGGAGTGAAAATTGTAGTGGCAGATGATTTTATTCTTTAAA
>JBDLQG010000070.1:0-10559 GCA_039800705.1 Pseudomonadota bacterium | reverse complement strand
CACTCATAATTTGATTTATAATTCAGTGGACTTGTCCCAATTTAGACTTATTCACTGTTTTAGGATTTTATTATG
The DNA here is from genome assembly GCA_039800705.1 of Pseudomonadota bacterium. Lineage (GTDB taxonomy): Bacteria > Pseudomonadota > Gammaproteobacteria > Methylococcales > Methylomonadaceae > UBA10906. Next base: position 10,484 of record JBDLQG010000070.1, on the reverse strand, counting down.
TCAAGCGTGTTGATATCTCGAGAAAAAGAAGAAAAAAAAGAAGAAATCAATCAATTTGAACCATTAAGTGTTTCGTTTCGTGTTTTGCTTGGTTTGTATTTAATTATTCCGTTATGTTTGCTTTTGTACGGTTTGGATAATGCGTTGTGGCAAGGGTGGTTACATGACAATCTGCCTTCGCGTCCCACGCATTTTTTGTTGTTTCAAGTATTATTTGGAACCCCACATATTTTAGCGAGTACGATTTTACTCGTCAGTAATAAAGAGTATTTTCGTTTCTATAAAAAGCATTTATTTTGGATGACGGTTGCCATCATTGTCGTGTTTGGTGTGGGGAGTTTATTTATCCCTTACCGTGTGTTTTATATTGCTGTGGCAACATGGACAGTATTTCATGTTTTAAAACAACAGCATGGAGTCGCTAGGGGTGTTTGTCAGTTGCCAAGGTGGGCGTATCATATTTTGCTTGGATTGAGTGTAGCGGCTGTTTTATTGTCAGCGTTATGTGACGAATTCGCTGGGTAAATATTTCTTGTGGATGAATGTACTGCTTGTGGTGAGTAGTTTTTATTTGTATTCACAGAGTTATTATTTCTTTGCGATTTTAATGCCGCGCTTAGTTCATGATGCAACGGCTTATATTTTTTATGTCACTCATGATTACAATAAGCATGCTGCCACTCCTCAAAATTCCCTGTATCGCTTCGCAAAGCGATATTCCATTTCAATTTTTATCTTATTGCCCGTTTTATCATTTTTATTGGCGTTTGTACTGCAGTCGTATGGCGATGCTATGGTTTCATGGTTAACAGAGCAAGTTTTTGGTTTTGAAATTCGCAAGGCAGTGACCTTAGGTGTTTTAGGCTATTTTGCCTTAATGCACTATTATAGCGAAGCAATAACATGGAAAATAGGTTCACCTTATCGTCAATTTATTTCGTTTTCAAAATAACGAAATACGATGATAAATAGCCAAAAATAAATAAAAAAGGTTGCGTAAAATAAATCACTTGGTATAATCGAGGGATTGAAATTACAAAATTTCAGGCGCGTAGCTCAGTTGGTTAGAGCACCACCTTGACATGGTGGGGGTCGGTGGTTCGAGTCCACTCGTGCCTACCAAACAAAAAAAAGCACTGCTACGTCAGTGCTTTTTTATTGCGTTATTCATCAGATTTCCAATATCAGGTTTTCAGTCATGTTAGTCATTACACTCCCAGACGGTTCTCAACGTACTTATGAATCCTCCCTCAGTGTGCTTGAGGTGGCTCAATCTATTGGTGCAGGATTAGCTAAAGCAACGCTTGCAGGCAAAGTTAACGGTCAACTTGTTGATGCAAGTACTCGCATTGAAAGCGATGCAACACTTCAGCTTATTACGGCAAAAGACGAAGAAGGCTTAGATGTTATTCGTCATTCGACGGCGCATTTGCTCGCACAAGCGGTAAAGCAACTCTTTCCAAGTGCACAAGTGACGATAGGTCCGGTCATTGAAAACGGTTTTTATTACGATTTTGCGTATGAAAGAGCGTTTACACCTGACGATTTAATCGCCATTGAAGCCAAAATGCAGCAATTAGTGACGGAAAACAGTGATGTGGTTCGCTCTGAATTATCACGTGATGACGCGGTAACTTTCTTCAAAAATCAAGGCGAAGCCTATAAAGCAGAAATTATCGAATCGATTCCTGCTGATCAAGTCTTATCGCTTTACAATCAAGGCAGTTTCACTGATTTATGTCGTGGGCCTCATGTGCCAAATACAGGCAAATTGGGCGCATTCAAATTGATGAAAATTGCGGGCGCTTACTGGCGTGGCGATGCAAAAAATGAAATGCTGCAACGTATTTACGGCACAGCATGGCGTGATAAAAAAGAATTACAAGCCTATTTAACACGCCTTGAAGAAGCAGAAAAACGCGATCATCGCAAATTAGCAAAAACGTTAGATTTCTTCCACATTCAAGAAGAAGCACCGGGGATGGTGTTTTGGCATGAAAAAGGTTGGACGATTTATCAACAAGTTGAGCAGTATATTCGTGAAAAATTACGCGTTAACGGTTATGGGGAAGTTAGAACACCGCAATTAGTTGATCGTTCTTTGTGGGAAAAATCAGGGCATTGGGATAAATTTGGTGCGATGATTTTTACTTCGCATTCTGAAAATCGTGATTACGCGATTAAGCCAATGAATTGCCCTTGTCACGTTCAAATTTTCAATCAAGGTATGAAGAGTTACCGTGATTTGCCTATTCGCTTAGCGGAATTTGGCTCATGTCACCGTAATGAACCGTCAGGCACCCTTCATGGCTTGATGCGTGTGCGTAATTTTGTGCAAGACGATGCGCATATTTTCTGCGCTGAATCGCAAATTCAAGAAGAAGTTGCTACGTTTATCGAGTTATTATATGACGTTTACAAAGACTTTGGCTTTGACGATGTCATCATTAAATTGTCAACTCGTCCTGAAAATCGGGTAGGCAGTGATGAGGTTTGGGATAAAGCAGAGGCCGCGCTTGAACTTGCCTTAAATGCAAAAAATTTAGCGTGGGAATTGCAACCCGGTGAAGGCGCATTTTATGGTCCAAAGATTGAATTTTCTCTGAAAGATTGTATTGGTCGTGTTTGGCAATGCGGTACGATTCAAGTTGATTTTTCAATGCCCGGTCGTCTTGGCGCCAGTTTTGTTGCTGAAGATGGTTCGCGCCAAGTGCCGGTGATGCTGCATCGCGCCATTTTGGGATCGCTTGAGCGCTTCATTGGAATTTTGATTGAACAGCACGCGGGTACTTTCCCCACATGGCTCTCACCTGTGCAAGTGATGGTCATGGTGATTGCAGATAGACATGCAGATTATGCGCATCAAGTACTAAAAACTTTGGAATCTCAAGGTGTTCGCGTCAAAATTGACTTGAGAAATGAAAAAATCGGGTTTAAAATCCGCGAGCATTCTATGCAACGTGTACCGTATCTTGTTATTATCGGTGACAAAGAATTAGAAGAACAAAAAATAACGGTACGCACTCAGAAGGGTGAAGACTTAGGTAGTTTGACGATAGAAGACTTTAGCGCACAATTCGCGCAGGTCATCGCAAACAAAAAATAATTAACGTGGAGGATTAAGGTATCGCTGCGAAAAAAGATGAAACGCGCTTAAATGATATGATCACCGCTCGGCGGGTGAGAGTGACGGGCGCAAATGGTGAAGTACTAGGTATTATTCCCATTGATGAAGCAAGAAAATTAGCGTACGACGACGATTTGGATTTGGTTGAAATTTCGCCTAATGCAGATCCACCAGTTTGCAAAATTATGAATTATGGCAAGTTTCAGTTTGAACAAAACAAGAAACTGGCCGTTGCTAAGAAAAAGCAAAAACAAGTTCAGGTCAAAGAAATTAAGTTTCGACCCGGAACCGATGACGGTGATTATCAAGTTAAGCTAAAAAGTTTGCTTAAATTTCTAAGCGATGGCGATAAAACCAAAATTACGTTGCGGTATCGTGGACGTGAGATGGCGCATAAAGAATTGGGCATGGACGTTCTAAAACGCATCGAAAAAGATTTGGAAGAATTAGCCATTGTCGAGCAATTTCCTAAAATGGAAGGTCGACAAATGGTCATGGTTCTTGCACCGAAAAAGAAAAAATAGTAGTACAGGTCACGCATGGAACGGGTGACTTTTGTTTTATTTAGGCCACGCATTTTGCCTAAATGAACTTCTCTCAGGGACTTTTTTTATTTTTATTTGGAGCAAACAAATGCCAAAAATTAAAACTAATCGCGGTGCTGCGAAACGTTTTAAACGTACCGGTAACGGTGGTTTGAAATGTGGTCACTCACACCGTCGTCATATTTTGACAAAAAAATCGACTAAAAGAAAAAGACAATTGCGTGCGCCTAATTCAGTACATCCTTCGGATTTACGAATGGCGAACCGCATGATTCCTTATCTTTAATTTTTAAAAAATAAGGAACTAAATCATGCCTAGAGTAAAACGTGGCGTTACCGCCAGAGCAAGACACAAAAAAATTCTTAAACAAGCCAAAGGCTATTATGGCGCTCGCAGCCGCGTTTATCGCGTTGCAAAGCAAGCTGTCATTAAAGCAGGTCAGTATGCGTACCGCGATCGCAAACAAAGAAAACGTCAATTCCGTGCGTTATGGATTGTGCGTATCAATGCAGCTTCGCGTATGTTTGGCATTTCTTACAGCCGTTTAATCAATGGTTTAACCAAAGCAAATGTTAAAATTGACCGTAAAGTATTAGCTGATATCGCTGTTCGTGATATTGACGCATTTGGTAAAATTGCAGAAATCGCAAAAGCAAATATGAGTCCGCTCTAAATCGATTCGCTTTTTTAACCTCAAAAATCTGCCCAACTTCAAACAGTGGGCAGATTTTTTTGTATTTATAGACATCTATTTTTAAATCACTTTTTCTTCACTTACCGCGAGTTGACCCGTGTCCGATAATTTAGAAGCTCTTCTTACGCAGGCGCTGCACGCGCTTGCTAACGCCACTGATTTAACGAGCCTTGATGATGTTCGTGTGCATTATTTAGGGAAAAAAGGCGTTTTTACTGCCCAAATGAAGGAATTAGGGCGGCTTGAGCCCGATCAACGCCGAGAAGCCGGTCAAGTGATCAATCAAGCTAAAGAGGCGTTTCAAGATACATTGGACGCTAAAAAAATCGAACTCGAACAAGCCGCTTTACTCGCCCGTTTAGCAAACGAGCGTATTGATGTCACTTTAGCGGGGCGTGGTCAAAAAGTGGGTGGTCTTCACCCCGTCACCACCACACTGCGTCGTATCAATAAAATTTTTGCTAGTGTGGGTTTTCAAGTAGTTGAAGGCCCAGAAATTGAAGATGATTACCATAATTTTGAAGCGTTAAATATTCCCGCTCATCATCCTGCACGCGCGATGCACGATACGTTCTATTTTGATGCGCATCGCGTTCTTCGCACACATACGTCACCCGTGCAAATTCGCGTCATGGAGTCCGAAAAACCACCGCTTAAAGTCATTGCACCCGGTCGCGTGTATCGCTGTGATTCCGATATTACGCATACGCCTATGTTCCATCAAGTTGAAGGTTTTTTGGTGGATACCAACGTAAGTTTTGCGGATTTGAAAGGCGTGGTATATGAATTTTTACGTGCATTCTTTGAAAAAGATATTCAAGTTCGATTCCGTCCCTCTTATTTCCCCTTTACTGAACCATCGGCTGAAGTGGATATTGAATGCGTGATGTGTGGTGGTGAAGGATGTCGCGTATGCAGTCATACCGGCTGGCTTGAAGTAATGGGCTGCGGCATGATTCATCCCGAAGTCTTTAAATCCGTGAACATTGACAGTGAAACGTATAGCGGTTTTGCCTTTGGTATGGGTGTTGAGCGTCTAGCGATGCTACGTTATGGCATTAACGATTTACGTTTATTTTTTGAAAATGATTTAAAATTTTTACAACAATTTAACTAAGGCAGGGACGTTAAAATTATGAAAATAAGTGAAACTTGGTTAAGAACTTACGTGAATCCCGCGCTCAGCACGGAGCAGCTTGTGGCGCAAATCACCATGGCCGGTCTTGAAGTCGATGCCGTTGAGCCGGTTGCCGCGCAATTTAGCGGCGTTGTTGTGGGTGAAGTGCTTGAAACAGAGCAACATCCCGATGCCGATAAACTCCGCGTTTGCCTCGTGAATGTGGGTGAAGCAGAGCCTTTGCAAATTGTTTGCGGCGCTGCAAATGTTCGCCCCGGTTTAAAAATTCCTGCTTCCGTTATCGGTGCTGTCCTTCCCGGTGATTTTAAAATTAAAAAATCTAAATTACGTGGCGTTGAATCGTTTGGAATGCTGTGTTCTGCAAAAGAATTAGGTCTGGTTGCAGAAGCGGAAGGTTTGATGGAATTACCTGCTGATGCCCCTGTTGGCGTCGATATTCGTGACTATTTGCAATTAAACGATAACAGTATTGAAGTGGATTTAACGCCTAATCGCGCTGATTGTTTGAGCGTTGAAGGTGTTGCGCGAGAAATTGCTGTGTTAAATCAATTAACGTTAGCCGTTCCCGATATTCAAGCTGCTACCGTGACCTCAACTGAAAAATTATCGGTTCATGTTGATGCACCGCAAGCGTGTCCGCGTTATTTAGGGCGTATTATTTCGGGTGTGAACAATCATGCGCAAACCCCGCTTTGGATGCAAGAGCGTTTGCGTCGTAGTGGGTTGCGTTCGTTAAGTGCACTGGTTGACGTGACAAATTATGTGTTGCTTGAATTGGGTCAACCACTACACGTGTTTGATGCTCAAAAATTGCAGGGCGATATTCATGTTCGTTACGCAAAAATCGGCGAAACACTTGAATTACTCAATGCGCAAACGATTACGCTGGCAGATAATCATTTGATTATTGCCGATGACAAGCAGCCACTCGCTTTAGCGGGCGTCATGGGCGGAAATGAGAGCGCAGTCGATGACAATACACAGACTGTATTTTTGGAATGCGCGTTTTTTGCACCTTTAGCGATTGCCGGCAAAGCGCGTCATTTTGGTTTGCATACGGATTCATCACACCGTTTTGAGCGTGGCGTGGATTTTGAATTGCAACATCGTGCCATTGAACGTGCAACACAACTGATTTTAGACATTTGCGGTGGTAGTGCAGGCGATATTACGGCTGTCAGCAGTCAAGCCGATTTGCCTAAGCGTGAGCCGATTGTGTTGCGTGAAGCGAAATTGACACAAATTTTAGGCATGGCGTTTGAACCGCAAGCGGTTAACGATATTTTAACGCGCCTTGGATTGCACGTTTCTGCGCAAGCGGATGGCTGGAAAGTGATTCCCCCTAGCTTCCGTTTTGATATTGCTATTGAAGCGGATTTGATCGAAGAAATCGCGCGAATTCATGGCTATAATAATTTGCCTAATAATCAAATTTTAGTACGTTCTTCGCTTAATGAAGCCACAGAAAGTACGATTGATTTAGAGCGCGTCAAAGATTTGCTGGTTGATAGCGGTTATCAAGAAGCGATTACTTACAGCTTTATTGATGAAGCGATGCAACAAACAATTGCGCCAAGTGCGCAGTTTATTCGTTTGCAAAACCCCATTTCTGCGGAACTTGCTGTGATGCGTACGACGCTTTGGGGTGGTTTACTCAATGCGGCTTTGCACAATACCAATCGTCAACAAACACGAGTACGTTTATTTGAATCGGGTTTGCGTTTTGTTCAGCAAGACAGTGACACGCATCAAGAAAAAATGCTTGCTGGCTTAGCGCTGGGTAGTGTGAATTTAGAGCAATGGGGAGAAAAAACGCGCTTAGTTGATTTTTTTGACGTGAAAGCGGATATTGAAGCTATTTTTGCGTTAACTGGCGTGAGTGTGGATTTTGTTGCCCATGAACACGAAACGCTACACCCTGGTCAAAGTGCGAAAATTCTGACTAAAACAGGTGAATTGGTTGGCTGGCTTGGGATGCTGCATCCTACGTTAGAGAGTCAACTCGGATTTGAAACACCTGTTTTCTTGTTTGAACTCGCGCAAGACGTTTTACTTAAAAAACAACATGCACACTTTAAATCCTTATCCAAATTTCCTTCGGTGAGTCGTGATTTGGCATTACTCGTTAAAGAAGATGTCACGTCGGGCGATATAATCGCAAGCATTGCATCATGTGAGGAACCTTTGTTGCAAGAAGCGGTGATTTTTGATGTCTATCGTGGCAAAGGCGTTGATGAGAATTACAAAAGTGTTGCGTTGCGTTTAGTGTTGCAAAATCAGACACAAACGCTTACAGATACCGAAATTGATGCTATAGTTAGCACGTTCCTAGAGACCCTGACCCGACAAACGGGCGCAAAATTAAGAGATTAAGTTTATGGCATTAACAAAAGCAGATTTCGCAGAACATTTATTCGATGAATTAGGGTTAAATAAACGCGAAGCGAAAGATATGGTTGATCTTTTTTTTGAAGAAATTAAACGTTCTTTAGATCATGGTGAGCAAGTGAAACTTTCTGGTTTTGGCAAATTTGAATTGCGTGACAAAACTGGTCGCCCGGGTAGAAACCCAAAAACAGGCAAAGAAATCCCGATTACAGCGCGACGTGTTGTCACCTTTAGATCGGGTCAAAAACTTAAAGCACGAGTAGAAGCGTATGCTGGAGCCGAGTAATAATAATGAATTGCCGATTATTCCGGCAAAGTGCTATTTTAGTATTGGTGAAGTCAGTGAATTATGTGGTGTAAAACCCCACGTTCTACGTTATTGGGAACAAGAATTCTCTGAAATAAACCCTGTTAAACGTCGTGGTAATCGCCGTTATTATCAGCGACATGACGTGTTAATTATTCGCCAAATTCGCGCCTTGTTATACGAACAAGGCTACACTATCGGTGGCGCAAAAGCGCATTTATCGAGCAGTGATTCAAAAGATGATTCCACGCGCACCAAGCAACTCATTCACCAAATGGTGGTTGAGTTAGAAGCTATTTTGGAACTTCTGCGCTAAAAACTGTTTTAGCGGTACTTTTTTTCGAAAATTACCGCTAAAAATTTAATCTCTCCGTTTTTTTCAAAAAAATCAAAAATTTATGACCTCACGCATCGCAACTTACGAGCGTAATACGCTTGAAACCAAAATCACATTGACGCTCAATTTAGATGGCACGGGCAAAACGCATTTTGTCACGGGTGTGCCTTTTTTAGATCACATGCTTGATCAAATTGCGCGACATGGCATGATTGATATGGATGTGCTCGCAAAAGGTGATTTAGACATTGATGCACATCACACAGTTGAAGATATTGGCATTACGCTAGGTTTAGCGTTTGCGCAGGCACTGGGCGATAAAAAAGGGATTTCGCGTTATGGTCATGCGTATGTGCCGCTCGATGAGTCGCTCTCGCGCGTAGTGATTGATTTTTCGGGGCGTCCGAGTTTGTATTATGACGTGACATTTAATCGCGCGTTCATTGGCAATTTTGATGTGGATTTATTGCGTGAATTTTTCCAAGGGTTTGTGAATCACGCAGGTGTGACGCTACACATTGACAACCTCAAAGCCGGCAACGCACATCATATCGCTGAAACGGTCTTTAAAGCCTTTGGTCGCGCGGTACGCAATGCGATTGCCTTTGACGAGCGTATGATGGGCATTACGCCATCCACAAAAGGGGTGCTGTAATGTCTAGTGTTGCCGTCATTGATTATGGCATGGGAAATTTACATTCGATTGCCAAAGCTCTGCAGCATGCCGCTCCTGACGTTGACGTGATTGTCACGTCCGATGCAAGTACCATTTTAGCCGCTGATCGGGTGGTTTTTCCCGGTGTAGGTGCGATGCGTGATTGTATGCAGGCGCTCGGTGATTTGAATTTAATTGATGTTGTGAAAGAAGTGGCCAATACAAAGCCACTTTTAGGCATTTGTTTGGGGATGCAGGCAATGCTTTTAGACAGCCAAGAGAATGGTCACACGGATTGTTTGGGGATTTTTGATGGTCATGTATTGAAATTTGCCGACCCGCTAGAAAACGCTGACGGTGAAGTTTTAAAAGTTCCGCACATGGGATGGAATCAAGTCAAACAAACAGCGCATCCACTTTGGAAAAATATTCCCGATAACAGCCGTTTTTATTTTGTTCATAGCTATTATGCGCAAGTGAAAAATTCCTCGCACATTGCAGGCACCAGCGACTATCCAAACGCGTTTGCTTGCGCTTTAATGAAAGATAACGTTTTTGCTGTGCAATTTCATCCCGAAAAAAGTCAACACGTGGGTTTGCAACTTTTGGCGAATTTTTTAGTTTGGGATGGGGCTGCGCGTTCAAATAGTTGTATGAATAACTTATAAATATACAGTTCTCAACTTTTTATTTTTAAAAGCGTTATGTATATTAAACTTAAACGAGAAGCAAAAAATGTATAAATTAATATCGACTCTAATATTATCGGTTTCATCAATATCTGCTCATGCAATATGCACACAACAAAATCTTGTTGGTACTTGGCATGATTATGCAATAACTACTGTTAGCGTAGCTGATTGTACATTTATAATTGATTCAAAAGGTCTTCTGAATCAATCAAGTGTTTGTTATAACTTTACGGCAACATCAGACTTATCTCCTATAAATGTTAGTGCTGGTTATTTTAAGATAGATAAAAGTTGCAATATTACGGGGAGTTTAGGTGCAAATAACGGTGTCAATGCGTTTTTTAAAGGACAGCTTGATAAATCTAAAGCATCGTTCACTGGTATTAGTAGAAATAGTACTGGAAATTTAGCTTTACACAATTTTGTAAAGGAATAGAAACATTTTCTGGGGAGTTTGCAAATAGCTTAAGATCTATCTCATCAGTAATTATTTCCATATAGATTGGTTTCACTACAAGTAATCATCTGGTATCTCAGCAGTCTTTATTTTCATGTGGACTGCTTTCACTACAATTATTCATCTGATATTTCAGCAGTCAT
>JBDLQG010000069.1:0-10259 GCA_039800705.1 Pseudomonadota bacterium | reverse complement strand
ATCACGCCATGCGTATCAACTTCAATATTAACCATCCACGCAGTTTAATTGATATTTTTTTACACGATAACGAAGCGTTTCTCTCGTTGTACCCAACGCGCGTGCCGCCGCCATTAAATTATTATCTGCTCGCTCAAGCGCTGTTTTGATGATGAATTTATCCATATCATCAAGTGGCATACTGCCATCAAGTGGTAAATGAATATGGGTGGTATCTGCCGTATAAAGTGCGTGATCTACGGCTTTGCCAAGCTGTAGCCACTGAATAGGAAATAAGCTACTATCCGCAAATAACACACATCGCTCAATCACATTGCGTAATTCACGCACATTGCCACGCCAATCATGTGATTTTAATTTCTTCCAGACTTCTGGCGGAATTTGTTTAACCTGACGCCCCGCTTTTGCATTGTATTCCGCGACAAATAATGGTACTAAGTCATCTAAATCATCCACTGCTTCACGCAAAGGCGGCAGGTGAATCGAAAAAACATTCAAACGATGATATAAATCTGCGCGGAATGTTCCCGCTTGCGCCATCGATTCCAAATCCCGATTACTCGCGGCAATAATTTGCACATCTACAGTGATTTCTTTTTCGCTGCCTAGCCTTCTGACTTTGTGGTCTTCAATAACTTTAAGTAACTTTGCCTGTAATTCAAGAGGCATTTCACCAATTTCATCCATAAACAAAGTGCCGCCATCAGCCTGTTCGAGCAAACCGCGATGCCGACCTGTTGCGCCCGTAAATGCACCGGCTTCATGACCAAAAAGTTCAGATTCTAATAATTCACGCGGCAAAGCAGCGCAATTCACTTCAATCATGGGTTGCAATGCACGCGCACCGCCATAATGTAAAATACGCGCAATTAATCCCTTGCCAGTTCCCGTTTCGCCACCAATAATCAACGCGCTAAACGGCACTTGTGTTAAGCGCATTAACAGCTTTCGAACGTCCTGCGCAGCGCTACTCTGCCCCACAAACGCATCTGGTGAATATTTACGATAACCTTGCTTTGTTTCATCAATCACTCGCCGACGCATCGTTGCACTACGGGCTGCACTGGCAACAATTAAGTCCAAGCGATCTAAATCACAGGGTTTTTCTAAAAAATCATACGCACCAAGACGCAGTGCGCGAACAGAATCAGGTACATTACCAAATCCCGTGAGAAACACCCATTCCGCGCTACTAGCTTGTTTCTTCATTTTTTCCATAAAATCAAGCGCATTTCCATCCGGTAAATTCATATCTGATAAAATCAGCAGTGGCTCAATGTCTTTTGAAATTAAACATTCTTTGGCTTGATTTAACGTAGCAGACAAAATAACTTCCCAGCCAAGCTGCTTATAGTGACTTGAGAGTTCAGAGCCCAGTAACTTCTCATCTTCGATAATTAATAATGTTTTAATCATTCACGCAATTCCATGATATTAATATTTGGTAACATAATACGCACAATCGCGCCTTTATCATTATTTAATGTGAGCGTTCCGTTATTATTTTTAACAAATCGCTGAACCATCGCAAGCCCAAGTCCAGTACCGCGTTCACGACTGGTTCTAAATGGTCGAATGCCATAATCAAGCCAATCCTGTGCAAACCCTTGTCCATTATCACGTACTTGCAGTATTAAAGCGTCATCAATAACATAGCAAGAGATCACAATTTCACCAGATTTTCCCTCAAACGCATCAGCAGAATTTAATAATAAATTCAACAATGACTGACGCAGACCACTTTCCGGTAAATACACGGGCAAAATATGATTTGTGGTGAATTTCAATTCTAAATTTTCAGGAATTTGATAACGCACAAGCGTGACTAAATCTCGAATTAACACGCTTAAATCAAATGTAGTGGGCGTTTCGGGAGTATATTTACTCGCATTGAGCATTTCATTGAGTAGTAATGCAAGGCGTTTTAACTCACTGTCAATTAAAGCTAATCGCTCGGATTGACTTTCATTCTCGATTTCACGGCGCAAATTGGTGAAAGCCATTTGAATGCCCGCAAGAGGATTGCGAATTTCATGCGCTAATTCAGCGGACACTTCACCAATAGCCGCTAGGCGTTCTGCGCGTGATAAACTGTGTTGTTGCTCTAATAGTGCTTGCGTAGCCAAGCGCACTTCATGTTGCAGTGATTGTGCGTATTTAGAATTGCTCGCTTCAAGTTCACTTAAATGTTTCACCATGACGTTATAACTATGAAATACCGGTAATAATAAGGGATCAAGATGCTCTATGTTAATTGAGGTGTAATTTTCATCAGTCAAACGCTCTAAAAGCTGGCGCAAATCATGTAGTGGGTTGAGAATTCGACGCTTTAAAAACCAAATTGTGCCCGCGCAAATAGTGGTAAACATCAGTAGCGCGATATAAAGTTCAGATTGTGTATCAAGATTGATGTCTTCAAGCATTTGCTCGCGCTGAAGCGTTTCACTATCTAAAATTTCGCCCATTGATTTTAAAACGAGAATCAAACTTTGTTGCTGTTGATTTTTATTTAAACTTTGACTTTGAGCAAGTAAGTTTTGAACAGTTTCTAAATGCTCACGCGTAGATTTAGACAAATAATTTCTATCTGTCATTAAACCATCAATTTCAGCTAATAAATTAGCCAATAATTTTGAATTAGATAATGAATCGTTTTTGAGATTACTGTTTAAACGTGCAATCACCGCTTGTTGCAAATCGACAGATACATTTTGAATGCGATGTGAATAGTTCACATACGAAATAGCGGTATCAAAGTGATGATGTGTTCGCCAAATCATGCCGCCCAAAATACCTAAAGCAAGCACAAGTAAACCCAAAAAAGCGAGACCACGCAATCGAGCAAGACGATAAAAAATGGGATTCATAAGCGTTTTCCGTGTAGATGACACGAAGACACGATGCTATTTTGCCTCATAAGTCCAAAATAGCATCGTGTAAAGCAGGTTTAGATTTGATCTAAAATGGCTCTTTTTACGGCGTCTAAACTCGCGTCAATCGTGACTGGCTTGGCATCAGCACATTGTTGCATTGCAATTTCAGGATCTTTAATACCGTTACCGGTTAATGTACAAACAATTATACTGCCTTCTGGAATTTTGCCTGTGCTAATATCGTGAAGTGCACCGGCTAATGATGTTGCTGATGCAGGCTCACAGAAAACCCCTTCAAATTGTGACAGCATTTTCTGTGCTGCTAAAATTTGCTCGTCGCTAAATTTATCAAACCAGCCGCCTGATTCTTTTTGTGCTGTCCACGCCAAATCCCACGATTGTGGATGTCCAATACGAATAGCGGTTGCCACGGTTTCAGGATGATCAACCATCGTACCTAACGCAAACGGCGCAGCACCAGCGGCTTGATAACCACACATCACAGGCGTGTTCGCGCAGACTCGACCCGTAAAATATTCTTTATAGCCTTTCCAATAAGCGGTGATATTGCCCGCATTACCAACCGGTAAACAGTGATAATCTGGCGCAAAACCAAGTTCATCCACAATTTCAAACGCCGCTGTTTTTTGACCTTCTAAGCGATAAGGATTAATTGAATTGACAATCGTCACTGGTGCGTGGTCGGCAACTTCTTTAACGAGTGCCATGCCACGATCAAAATTACCGTTGATTTGAATGATTTTCGCACCATACATTAACGTTTGCGCTAATTTTCCCAACGCAATTTTACCTTCAGGAATCAATACAAATGCTTGAATGCCTGCGCGAACAGCATAAGCCGCTGCCGCCGCTGAAGTGTTGCCTGTTGATGCGCAAATAATTGCTTGACTGCCCGCTTCAACGGCTTTCGTCACCGCCATGGTCATACCACGATCTTTGAATGAACCTGTTGGGTTTAAACCTTCAAATTTGACGTAAATTTTCACGTCTTTGCCAATGAGGCGGGGAATATGGTGCAATTCGATGAGCGGTGTATTGCCTTCACCTAAACTGATAATACGTGTTGATTCACTGACAGGCAGGCGTGAGCGGTAGTTTTCAATTAAACCGGTATAGCGTTTCATTTTTTTTCCTATGAAAAGTTTTAATATATAAATTTTTGGCTGACGTATTTTAACTGTTTTATAATTTGTTACTAATTGAAATGCGCAAATTGCATTTTAAAATGAACATCAATTCAAAATATTGAACATTTTTAAGTTCGTTAAACTTAGGTTAGTTTTGGATAGTTGGTAAATCATTTTCAAAACGCCTCACTGATTTTTTTTGTTAGTGATTTGTTGATGATGAAAAAAGATTCAAAATCACAACACCTACAATAATAAAAAATATGCCGAGCATAGCGGCAAAATTTAATTTTTGATCATAAAATAGCCAACCCAAAAGCGACACCAAAACAATGCCAACACCAGACCAAACCGCGTAAGCAACACCAACAGAGATAGTACGCAAGGTTAGTGAAAGAAAATAAAAAGCAACACCATAACCCGTTACAACAAGTAGAGAGGGTAATAGTCGCGTAAAACCATCAGATGATTTTAAGGCTGACGTTGCCAATACTTCGCAAAGAATAGCTATCGTCAAATAAATCCAGTTCATTTTTAAAGTTCCCTGCCAGCATTCAATCATCAAAAAACAACGGAATTTTTGTTGTGAAAAGCACAAAATCCCTTTCGTGCTTTTTTTCGATAAACGTTTTACCCCAACGTTTCCAATCGAATTCGATTGACTTTACCGCTCACTGTTTCTAATTGTTCAATTTTCGCAATGGCAGCATTGAGCTTGTGTTCTTGGGTCACTTGCGTGAGCAAAATAATCGGCACAATGGTTTCATTTTTGGCAGGTGGTTTTTGCAAAATGGCTTCGATGCTAATATCGCAATCCGCTAGAATGCGTGTGACGTCAGCTAAAACGCCCGATTTGTCTTCTGCATTCAGACGCAAATAATACGCTGTTTCAAAATCACCCGAATCTAAAACGGGAATATCCGCAAGTGCATTCGCTTGAAACGCTAAATGTGGCACACGATTTTCAGGGTCGCTCGTCAACGCACGCACAACATCAATCACGTCAGCCACGACAGCTGAACCCGTAGGCTCTGCGCCAGCACCTGCACCATAATAAAGTGTTGCACCAACAGCGTCGCCTTTGACAAGTACCGCATTCATGACACCATTCACATTGGCAATTAAACGACGCTCTGGAATTAACGTCGGATGCACACGCAATTCGATGCCTTTTGCGGTTTTACGCGCAATCCCTAAACTTTTAATTCGATATCCGAGCTGCTCAGCGTATTCAACATCGGTGCGGGTAATTTTGGTAATGCCTTCGGTGTAGACTTTATCGAATTGCAACGGAATACCAAACGCAATCGATGCTAAGATAGTCAATTTATGCCCTGCGTCAATGCCTTCAACGTCAAAAGTAGGATCGGCTTCAGCGTAACCGAGTGCTTGCGCCTCGGCTAAAACGTCTGCAAAATCACGTCCTTTATCACGCATTTCGGTCAAAATGAAGTTGCCCGTGCCATTTATAATACCCGCAAGCCATTCAATTTGATTGCCGCTCAAGCCTTCACGAATCGCTTTGATAATGGGAATGCCCCCTGCAACAGCGGCTTCAAACGCGACAATCACGCCTTTTTCACTCGCTTTAGCAAAAATTTCATTGCCGTGAAGTGCAATCAATGACTTGTTTGCTGTCACAACGTGCTTGCCGTTTTCAATGGCTTGCATCACCATATCTTTAACAATTCCGGCGCCACCGATGGTTTCGATAATAATATCGATGTCAGGGTCGTTGATAATGTCAAAACCGTTTTGGGTCATCGCAATTTTTGAGGTATCGCAAAGACGCGATTTTGTTAAATCACTCGCTGACGCGCGAGTAATGACAATTTCACGCCCCGCGCGACGTGCAATTTCCGCCGCATTGCGTTGCAAAACCACCGCAGCACCACCGCCGACAGTGCCGAGTCCTAAAATCCCTATTTTTACAGGTTTCATTGTCATTCCTAAATCAATCCGTCTTTTTTGAACATCGCCTTAATGCCTCGAATCGCTTGGCGTGTGCGGTTTTCGTTTTCGATTAAGCCAAAACGCACATGATCATCACCATATTGACCAAAGCCAATACCCGGAGCCACCGCCACTTTGGCATCAAGTAATAATTTTTTACAAAACTCAAGTGAACCCATTTCTAAATACGCATCGGGGATTTTTGCCCAGACAAACATGGTAGCTTTTGGTTTTTCCACTTTCCATCCTGCCGCATTCAAGCCTTCGCACAACACATCACGGCGTCTTTGATACATATCTGAAATTTCTTTCACACATTCTTGAGGCCCTTCTAACGCGGCAATAGCGGCAATTTGAATTGGTGCAAATGTGCCGTAATCTAAATACGATTTAATTCTCGACAAAGCCCCTACTAACTCTTTATTGCCACACATAAAACCAACGCGCCATCCAGGCATATTGTAGCTTTTTGATAAAGTGAAAAACTCAACTGCAATCTCTTTCGCGCCTTCGACTTCTAAAATCGATGGCGCAACGTAACCATCAAACGCAATATCCGCATACGCTAAATCATGTACGACCCAAATTTTATGTTCTTTGGCAATCGCAATAATTTTTTCAAAAAATTCTAATTCCACGCATTCACTTGTTGGATTGCCGGGAAAATTAAGGATGAGCATTTTGGGTTTTGGGTAACAATTATTAATCGCGTTAATTAACTCTTCGAAAAAATTGCTGCCTTCAATTAAGGGAACGTGACGTACATCCGCACCAGCAATCACCACGCCATAAGGGTGAATTGGATAAGCTGGATTTGGCACCAGAACAACATCACCGGGGCCTAAGGTGGCTAATGCTAAATGCGCTAAACCTTCTTTTGAGCCAATCGTCACAATCGCTTCAGTTTCTGGATCAAGATCCACATCAAAACGGGTTTTATACCAGTTAGTAATGGCGCGACGCAAACGTGGAATACCACGCGATACGGAATAGCGATGCGTGTCAGGGCGACTTACCGCTTCAATTAATTTATCCACAATATGCTGTGGCGTTGGCTGATCGGGATTTCCCATGCCAAAATCAATAATATCTTCACCTGCCGCACGGGCTTTTGCTTTTAAGTCATTGACAATGTTAAAAACGTAAGGGGGTAAGCGACTAATTCTAGAAAATTCGTTCATCAATAACTCTTAAGTAATCAGGTAATTAAAGTGGTTTAAATTACTGTTATATAAATAATCTGTCAATGCTCAAAAAAACATTAACAACTTAAATTCACACGTTCTAAATGTTTAAAAGCAAATGCGCTGGTGACTCTAAACATTCTTTAATCGTGACTAAAAATTGCACCGCATCACGACCATCAATTAAACGATGATCGTATGACAATGCTAAATACATGATTGGGCGAATCACAATTTGCCCATTCTCAACAACAGCACGCTCTTTAATGGCGTGCATCCCTAAAATAGCGGACTGTGGTGGATTTAAAATAGGCGTTGAAAGCATTGAACCAAAAATACCACCATTAGTTATCGTAAACGTTCCGCCTTTTAAGTCATCATAACTTAAACGGCCGCTGCGTGTTTTTTCACCAAATTCAACAATACTTTGCTCAATTCCAGCAAAATCAAGCTGATCCGCATCACGCAACACAGGCACAATTAACCCTTTTTCAGTACTGACCGCAATGCCAATATCATAATAGCCGTGATAAATAATGTCATTTTCATCAATGGACGCATTAATCACGGGAAAACGCTTAAGTGCTTCAATCGACGCTTTGACAAAAAACGACATAAAGCCTAATTTTACCGCATGTTTTTGCTCAAAACGGGTTTTATATTGATTACGCAAATCCATGACGTTTTGCATATTGACTTCGTTAAACGTCGTTAACATGGCAGCATTTTGTTGTGCTTGCAATAATCGTTCCGCTACTTTTGCACGTAAACGTGTCATGGGCACACGCTGTTCTGGGCGTAAATTAATAGCAGGGGTTGTTAATTCCAATTCGCTGATTGGCTCTTCAATAACGGGTTGCTGTGGCACAATGACGTGGGCTTCTTGCAAGGTGCGTTTCTGGATATAATTGGTCACATCGAGCTTTGTTAAGCGCCCATCTTTTCCCGTGCCGACAATATCCGCTGCGTTTAATTCATGTTCTCGCAGTAAACGTCGAATTGATGGCGTCAACGGATTATCATGATCGTCATTGTCATCTGATGCTGGCGACATGTCGACGCTAACGCCACTCGGTTTTAATATGGCAAGCACATCACCGCCCAAAACAATCGCGCCGTCTTGCTTAAGAATTTCCTGCAAAACACCCGATTCAGGTGCAACAACTTCTAAGGTGACTTTATCTGTTTCTAAGTCAACAAGACTGTCATTTTTGATGACGCTATCACCCACTTTTTTATGCCACGCAACCAACGTTGCATCGCTTACCGACTCGGGAAGATGCGGCACGAGAATTTTTAACGTCATAACATTCCTACCTTGACCTTAGACAAATGAGATAAATTCACTATTTTTTTTTGTAAAGTTTAACGTATTCCACGTTCCATGATAACGCCTACATCAATATTTGCGCCAACAGCCCCTTTTTTATTCACGGTCAATTTGACCCATGAAACGGGAAATTCTTGTTGAATAATCGCAATCATCTGCACGGCCAATTTTTCAATTAAGAAAAATTCACTTTGTGACACAAACGCCACTAATCTGTCGTAAACTGATTTATAATCCAGCGCGTCTTCAATGGCATCACTCTGCCCTGCATGACTGCAATCAAATGCCATTTCAATGTCAAAAATAAGCGTTTGTTTCGCCGTGCGCTCCCAATCAAAAATACCGATAAGCGTATCAATGTGCAAATTGCGCAAAAAAATGATGTCTGTCATATTTTATCTTTTTCCCATTATGATGTAGCATTTAAAAATTGCGTAAGTATCGCCGTAAAACTGGCAAACTTACAAGTATTCACATGTTTAGTTAAGGTGCAACATGATTTTAGGATTTATCATCCCGCTCGCGTATTTAATTGGTTCAATCTCAAGTGCCATTATTGTTTGTAAACTCATGAACTTACCCGATCCGCGAGAACAAGGCTCAGGTAATCCGGGGGCGACAAACGTCATGCGCATTGGTGGCAAAAAAGCCGCCGCTATCACATTAGGTGGCGATTTACTCAAAGGCTTCCTACCCGTTATGGTAACTACCTTACTTGGAGCGCCCTCACCTCTAATCGCTTTTGTGGGTATTGCGGCATTTATGGGGCATTTATACCCTATTTTCTTTGGATTTAAAGGCGGTAAAGGCGTTGCAACCTCACTAGGCGTCTTACTGGGTTTTTCCCTATTTGCCGGCATCGCTTTTGCCTTAACGTGGTATCTTATTTACAAAATTGGCAAAATTTCATCACTGTCTGCCTTAGTTGCGTCAAGTTTATCGCCTATTTATACTTGGTTTTTAACGCAAGACCCTGTGCTCACGGTAGCGGCTTTTATCATGACAATTTTCTTGTTGTGGCGTCATGAAAGCAATATTCGTCGCCTACTTGCACGCGAAGAAAGTTAACATACTAAATGCTTGCTAACTGTTTCAATAACGCAAGACGTAGTTCGTCAAGTTGTTGTAATTCGGTAATGGGTTGCTGATCTGCGTTGGTGATATAGAACATATCTTCAACGCGACTGCCAATCGTCGTAATTTTCGCATTATGCAAATAAATATGCTGCTGCACAAAAGCTTGTCCAATTTTCGATAATAGTCCCGCATGATCCGTCGTAATCAGCTCAATTAACGTATAGCGATTGAGCGGGTCAATGTGAAAATTAATCACCGTATTAATAGGAAAATGTTTCGCTTGACGAGATTGTCGATGAATATTTTTCGTTTTTGCCACTTTATTTTGCAATAAATTGTGACGTAGCGACTTGCAAATATGCACTTCTCGAAATAAATCATCAATAGGTTCGCCCGACTGCTCAAGCACCAAGAAGCTATTGAGTACATAACCATCGAGCGTGGTCATAATTCGCGCATCTAAAATGGTTAAACCCAGTTGATCAAGTGTTACTGTGCTTAACGAAAAAATAGCCCCTTCATTTTTTGTGTAAATAAATACTTCAGCACTACCACGTTGCGTTTGTGGACGCAGCAGTACAAGTGGCAATTCAGATTCTTTTGAAGAAGCAATAGCAAGGGTATGCCATGCAATTTCATCTGCCGAATAACGCAAAAAATAATCATCACTCACGTGCTGCCAAGCTTGGTTGAT
>JBDLQG010000068.1:0-10368 GCA_039800705.1 Pseudomonadota bacterium | reverse complement strand
TCACTGGCCGTATTGACTGAAGACGCGCTTGGCGTGTTAGAAAATGTCGACGTAGGCAACTATTATGACTACAAATAATTTCACGCCCGATTATTCACCTGATATCGCGGCAATGGAGCAACAACTGACACGCCTTGCGAATCAATTTTTTTCGGAATTACCAAATTGTGACGGTTCGCGTTTAGGACTTGTAAATAATGCGGTTTCGCAAGCGGGCATTCCAGCAGATTTGCCAAAAGCGTTGCAACAATTTGCTACGCCTAACGTGTCAAATTTTGCACCAAGTGAATTTAACGCGCATGTGCCAAAAGACGTCAATTTCGAGCAGGTGTCTTTGCCAAAAGAAATTAGCGGTTTTCAAGGATTTGTACCCACGCAAAGTGTTGGGGGATTTCAATCGAGAAGTGTGCCGCACGCGTTTGATTTACCCAAAGAAGCGGAGCTACAAAAATTGGTTCTGCCACGCGAAGCCTTTAATCCACTGGCAGCAGGTAGTACGGAGTCGCCGTTTTATTTTCTCAATGCCTCGCAGCATCCAGCGCAAACCGAAAATTATGCCGCGCCACAGCGTCAACATGGGGCTTTTGATATTCACGCGGTGCGTCGAGATTTTCCTATTCTCAACGAGCGCGTGAATGGTCATCCATTAGTCTGGTTTGATAATGCCGCGACGACGCAAAAGCCACAAGTGGTGATTGATCGCATTTCGTATTTTTATGAACATGAAAATTCGAATATTCACCGTGCTGCGCATGAACTCGCAGCACGCTCAACCGATGCGTATGAGAAAGCGCGTCAAAGCGTGGCGCATTTTTTGAATGCACCGTCGCCCGATAATATTATTTTTGTGCGAGGAACCACTGAAGCGATTAATTTAATTGCGAAAAGTTGGGGGATTCAACATATCGGTAAAAATGATGAGATTGTCATTACGTGGCTAGAGCATCATGCCAATATCGTTCCTTGGCAGCAATTGTGTGAAGTGACCGGTGCCACCTTGCGTGTTGCGCCTGTAGATGATAGCGGTCAAGTCTTGCTTGATGAATATCAAAAACTGCTTAACGCCAATACAAAATTGGTGTCGTTCACGCAAGTGTCAAACGCGCTGGGTACGGTGACGCCAGCACAAGAAATGATTGAAATGGCACATCGCGTCGGTGCGAAAGTGTTACTTGATGCCGCACAATCGGTGTCGCATTTGAGTGCGGATGTCCAAAAACTCAACTGTGATTGGCTGGTGTTTTCGGGGCATAAAATCTTTGCGCCAACAGGGATTGGTGTTGTTTACGGCAAAGCGGAATTACTCGACGCCACGCAGCCATGGCAAGGTGGCGGCAATATGATTGAAGATGTGACGTTTGAAAAGACGATTTATCAACCTGCACCGGCTAAATTTGAAGCAGGAACAGGCAATATTGCCGATGCAGTAGGACTTGGCGCTGCGCTTGAGTATGTAGAGCGCATTGGCATTCAAAATATTGCGGTGTATGAACATGATTTACTCGCGTATGCGATGGAGGCGTTGCGCCGTATTGATGGCTTAACGCTCATTGGTACAGCCAAAGAGAAAACCAGTGTGTTATCGTTTGTATTAAAAGGTCACAGCACACAAGACATTGGCGTAGCACTCAATAAAGTAGGCATTGCAGTTCGCTCTGGTCATCATTGTGCGCAACCTATTTTGCGTCGCTTTGGACTCGAAGCGACTGTGCGTCCGTCACTCGCGTTTTATAACACACATGACGAAGTTGATCATCTGGTGAGTACGGTGCGTAAAATTAAGAGTGGCTCGATTTAATCTTACGTATAAGTGCATAGAATCCTCGTTTAATTCAGAAATTTCACGATATAGGGGCGAATCATACTTTCGCCCTTATTTCATGCTCACCATATTCATTAAATGCGAACTCCAGAAACAGTAACTATATCTATTTATTCGATAGTCCTATCTAAAATCATCATTTTATATTTTCTCTATTTTTCATTACCATGAGTTCAACTATTACTGATTTGTGAGAAGATAAAAATTCATGAGCCAAAGTCGCATTATGCCGGCGTTTCGCCCAACGATAAGTTTTACGCTGTTTTATTTAAGTCTTGTTGTTCTTATTCCGTTGAGCACATTGGTGTTTAAAAGTTTTGAGCTACATTGGAATGACTATGTCGATATTATTACCAATAAACGGGTGCTTGCTGCATTTCGAGTGAGCTTTACGACGTCACTTGGCGCGGCTGCGGTGGCGAGTTTTTTTGGTTTTATTGTGGCGTGGGTACTCGTGCGTTACTCCTTTGCGGGTAAACGCTTTTTTCATGCGTTAATTGATTTGCCTTTTGCGCTGCCCACAGCGGTTGCAGGTATTGTACTTGCTACCATTTTTCAGCCAAGTGGTTTTTTAGGGAAATTCCTAAAACAACATTTTGATTTACAAGTGGGCTTTAAGCCACTCGGCATTGTTGTGGCGTTAATTTTTATTAGTATTCCTTTTGTGGTTCGAACCGTTGAGCCTGTTTTGCAAGAATTCGATTCGCGCATGGAAGAAGCAGCCTCGAGTTTGGGGGCGACGCGATGGCAGGTCTTTACAAAGATTATTTTCCCCAATATTTTTCCTGCTCTGCTTACCGGTTTTGCGCTTTCCTTTGCGCGAGGCGTTGGGGAATATGGATCGGTTATTTTCATTTCAGGTAATATCCCGTATGTATCCGAAATTTTGCCGCTATTGATTGTTACCAAGCTAGAACAATACGACATTGCAGGTGCAACAGCCATTGGATTAACGATGCTGATTATTTCGTTTGTATTGTTGTTTTTCATTAACGTACTGCAACATTGGGTGCGTAAGCGCTCAGGCCAAATTTAGGATAACACTATGTCGTCGATTTCAAATAACGTCCATCAAACCACTTTAGATGATCCAACGTGGGTGCGTTGGAGTTTAATTGCTATTGCTCTGGGATTTATCATTTTATTTTTGTGCGTACCGTTGCTTCTGGTCATCATTCAGGCATTTTCAAAAGGGTTTGCCGCTTACTTTAGTGCATTGAATCAACATGATATGCTCGCAGCGATGCGTTTAACGTTATTGACAGCGTTAATTACCGTGCCGCTGAATACCATTTTTGGCGTGGCGGCTGCATGGGCGATTACACGTTTTGATTTTCGAGGGAAAGATTTTTTAATTACGTTAATTGACTTACCTTTCTCCGTGTCACCGGTGATTTCGGGTTTGATTTTTGTGTTGATGTTTGGTGCACAAGGCTGGCTTGGGCATTGGTTAATGATTAATGACATAAAAATCATTTTTGCCGTACCTGGAATTGTACTGGCAACGCTTTTTATTACATTTCCATTTGTGGCGCGTCAACTTATCCCGTTCATGCAAGAAATGGGCAGTGAGGAAGAAGAAGCCGCGTTATCTCTTGGGGCGAGCGGCTGGAAAATGTTCTTTTTCATTACGCTACCTAATATTAAATGGGCGCTGCTTTACGGTGTATTGTTATGTAATGCGCGAGCAATGGGTGAGTTTGGCGCTGTATCGGTGGTGTCTGGACATATTCGCGGTCTAACCAATACGCTGCCACTTCACGTCGAAGTGAGCTACAACGAATATGACAGCGTCAGTGCGTTTGCTGGCGCCTCCATTTTGGCGGGCCTTGCCATTATGACGCTCATTTTAAAAACGTTGCTTGAATGGAAACAGCAATCCAGTCGACAAAGCCATTAATTCTGACATTTAAGAGCACACAATTATGAGTATTTTACTTTCGCACATTAGCAAAAATTTTGGCGATTTTTCCGCGCTACACAATATTGATTTGGAAATTCCCGAAGGGGAGTTGGTTGCATTATTGGGGCCTTCTGGCTGTGGAAAAACCACGCTTTTGCGTATTATTGCAGGCCTTGAACAAGCGGACAGTGGGAATATTTTTCTCAATGGTGAAGATAAAACGTTGCACCATGTCAGCGAGCGTGGCATTGGTTTTGTATTTCAACATTATGCGTTGTTTCGACACATGACAGTATTTGATAACGTGGCGTTTGGTTTGCGAGTCAAAAAGAAAGAACATCGACCTAATGAAGCAATTATTGCCAAAAAAGTTCATGCACTTTTAGAGTTGGTTCAACTTGACTGGTTGCATGATCGCTTTCCAGATCAACTCTCTGGTGGTCAGCGTCAACGTATTGCGCTTGCTCGTGCGCTTGCGGTTGAACCCTCTGTTTTACTGCTTGATGAACCGTTTGGTGCGCTGGATGCGAGTGTGCGTAAAGATTTGCGTCAATGGCTGCGTAATTTGCATCATGAACTTAATGTGACAAGCATCTTTGTGACGCATGATCAAGAAGAGGCTATGGAGGTGGCAAGTCAAGTGGTGGTATTAAATAAAGGACATATTCAGCAGCAGGGATCACCAGCGGATATTTATGATTACCCTGCGAATGTCTTTGTGTCGAAATTTATTGGTCAAACGAATGAATTTCATCTTCATCGACATACGAGTGATTGGCTAAAACAGACAGGCTTGAATATTCCACAGGAAAGTGACAGTATCGCTCACGTGCGTCCGCACGATATTGAAATAATCAAAGCGGTCGATGAAAATTCACCCATTATCCTCAAAGATTGGCAGCATTTAGGTGCGCTAATTCGTGTTGAATTAACTAAAAAATTACATGAAACTGAACCGAAAACCGTTTACGCTGAAATGCCCAATGAACAATTTAAACGTTTAAATTTAAGTCGTGGCGATAAAGTCGAATTAAAAATTCGCCAAGCACATTGGTTCAATTCATTATGAAATTAAGTCAGATAGAATTATTTCGTGTCCTGCAGGAAACAAATTTTAGTTTGTCGCAAGCAGCAGAAAAAATGAATATTGTACAATCGGCAGTTACACGGCAATTGCAATTGTTTGAAATGGAAATTGGATCTCCCTTATTTGAACGTAAGGGAAAAAGATTAATTGCTATGACGCCGTTAGGACTTCGTATCATGCAAGAAGTAAATGCTATTCATCAGGCGAAAAATAATATTCAGTCACTTGCTTTAGATTATCTTGATAGTAATCACGGTGTTTTACATATTGCGACCACACATACACAAGCAAAATATTTTTTGCCAAAACCTATTTTGCGTTTTAGAGAAAAATATCCCGGTGTGCGCATTTACATGGATGAGGCGTCACCAGAGCAATTGATTGATAAGTTACATACGGGCAAAGCAGATATTGCTATTTGTACTGAAAAAGTCGCAGATGACACGTATTTGATGGTCAAGCCTTGCTATGAGTGGTTTCACTCCGCTATCATGCCCAAAAGTCATCCGCTTACGCAAGGTGATATTAACCTTGAGCGACTTGCCTCGTTTCCTATATTGACTTACAGTTTGGGCTTTACGGGACGTTCGAATATTGAAATGGCCTTTAAAAATTCAACTAATGCACTGGATATTGTTTTATCTGCCGCCGATACAGATGTGATTAAAACCTATGTACGTCTTGGGCTTGGCGTAGGCATCATTGCAGGCATGGCGTATGACTCCAATATAGACAATGATTTAGTGGCTCGAGATTTATCACATTTAATTCCCTGTTCGAAAACTAAAATTGCGTATTTGAAAAAAAATTACTTACCACTCTATGGTCAGCATTTTGTGGATGAATTATTAGCGGCGGCGACAGAGTTTTGAGTTTGATATACGTCTATTAAATGGCAGTATTTCTTTTGATTGACACGTGTTCGTTCAAGATGATAACCTACTTTTGTAGTAGGTTAATTTGCACCATAGATCATAACTATAATAATTTTCATGAGTAACAGTGTGGATTTAAATTGGTTCGAAGCTTAGATGTATAATCGCATGCTTTTGTTGAATGAACTGAGGCAACTAACCACTAGTCACTGTGAAGACAATCCACTATGACCTTTAAATAAAAGGAATGCGATATGTCAAACAACAAATTACCCAGTATTCTTCTTTTGGCGCTAGCTTTTTCTCAAGTTGGATACGCATCAGAAAATCCCGCTCCTCCTCAAAGCGCTGTTGATTTAAAAAATACATCGAACCAATTTTGGTGGCCAGAGAAACTTGATTTAGGCCCTCTACGTCAACACGCTGCAGAATCGAGTCCACTGGACAAAGATTTCAATTATGCTAAAGAATTTAATAAACTCGATATTGATGCTTTAAAAAAAGATATTGAGTTATTAATGAAAACCTCTCAAGATTGGTGGCCTTCGGACTATGGTCATTATGGACCATTTTTTATACGAATGGCTTGGCACAGTGCAGGCACTTATCGAGTACTCGATGGTCGTGGTGGAGGCGATGGTGGTCAACAACGTTTTGAACCGTTAAATAGTTGGCCAGATAATGCCAATTTGGATAAAGCACGTCGTCTGCTTTGGCCACTTAAAAGTAAATATGGCAATCAAATTTCATGGGCAGACCTCATGGTACTCACTGGCAATGTCGCGTTAGAATCGATGGGATTCAAAACGATCGGTTTTGCGGGTGGTCGAACAGATGATTGGGAAGCCGATTTAGTTTACTGGGGGCCTGAGAAAAAATTTCTTGCAGATGAGCGCTACAAAGAAGGTCGAAAACTAGACAATCCCCTTGCTGCTGTTCAAATGGGGTTGATTTATGTCAATCCAGAAGGACCTAATGGTAATCCCGATCCTCTTGCCGCAGCCAAAGATATTAGAGAAACCTTTGGGCGCATGGCCATGAACGATGAAGAAACGCTTGCGTTGATTGCAGGTGGACATACGTTTGGTAAAGCACATGGTAAAGCAGATCCATCAAAATGTGTGGGGGCTGAACCTGCAGCTGCGGGAATTGAAGAACAAGGATTTGGTTGGAAAAATAAATGTGGCAAAGGCAATGGTGGCGATACGATTACCAGTGGACTTGAAGGCGCGTGGAGTGCAAGTCCAACACAGTGGACAACACAGTATTTAACCAATCTGTTTGCGTATGAATGGGTACAAACAAAAAGCCCAGCAGGTGCAACGCAGTGGATTCCAAAAGATGATGCAGCCGCTAATTTAGTGCCCGATGCACATAACCCTGCAGAACGTCATGCGCCCATCATGTTTACTACAGATATCGCGCTTAAAACTGACCCAAGTTATCAAAAGATTGCAAAACGGTTCTTAGATGACCCTAAAGAATTCGAACTCGCTTTTGCTAAAGCATGGTTCAAATTGACACATAGAGATATGGGACCTCGAACACGCTATATTGGAAAAGATGTTCCCCAAGAAGAGTTTATTTGGCAAGACCCTATTCCGCAAGTTGATCATAAACTGATTACAGCTAAAGATGCCGAAGACCTTAAACATCAGATTCTTAAATCAGGATTGAGTGTACCCGAACTTGTAAAAACAGCTTGGGCATCAGCCGCCTCTTTCCGCAGCACAGATAAGCGGGGCGGTGCTAATGGTGCACGTATTCGTCTTGCTCCCCAAAAAGATTGGCTTGTTAATGATCCCGTTGTACTAAATAGAACACTAGCACAGTTAGAAACTATTCAAACTCACTTTAACCAAATACAGAAAAATGGCAAAAAAGTATCGTTAGCTGATGTCATTGTATTAGCAGGAAATGCCGGCATTGAGCAAGCGGCTAAATTATCGGGCGTAACTATTAAGGTACCATTTACACCTGGACGTATGGATGCTTCGCAAGAGCAAACCGATGTCAATACATTTGCTGTTCTTGAACCCAAAGCCGATGCGTTCCGCAATTATTATAGTGCCGATAGCTTGATGTCACCGACTCAAATGCTGGTAGATAAAGCGAACACACTAAACTTGACCGTGCCTGAAATGACCGCTTTAATTGGGGGTATGCGCGTATTGAATACTAACACCGGAAATATAACACAAGGTGTTTTAACCAGTACACCCGGCACACTGAGTAATGACTTCTTTGTTAATTTGCTTGATATGTCAACGAAGTGGCAAAAAACGTCCTATTCTGAAGCTATCTATGAAGGGATTGACCGAAAAACAGGAGCTATAAAATGGACAGCTACCCCAGTAGATCTGATTTTCGGATCACACTCTGAGCTTCGTGCCATTGCTGAAATTTACGCATCAGCAGATGGAAAGCAAAAATTTGTAAATGAGTTTGTCCATGCGTGGAACAAAGTCATGATGCTAGATAGGTTTGATTTAAAATAATGAGTAAATGACTATCCTGCGGGTTTTGTAGCAATTATGATCCATATTTACAAAAAACGGTAAGGAAAGCCACAAACTTCATTAATTACGTGGGGTTTGTGGTTTTTTTATGTCTGCTAGATTATCTTTACAAACAGTTTTCATTTCGTATTAAAAACACACGATCAATCTATTGATAAGTTGTGTAAATAGCACCACGCTTGAAATGGCTGATGTTCGTTGTCGTAAACGGTTATCGTTTTACGCAAATAGTCATGGGGCATTGGATAACTCGTGTTACATTCTTCGTATTCGTCTAAACGTTCGAATAAATTTTTAGCATTGAGAATACGATAAATTTCACCACACACTTGAGTAGACGTATTTTCGATTTCAATAGCTGCGGGATAGTCGCCTAAATTGTATACGTTCCCGTAAAAGTATCCATCACTTTGATAGATACAATCGTGATAAAGTAATTTATGGGCAGCATGACCGCTGCTTTTTCTAAGTGTGCCATATACGAATAAATACATCAAAGTGCCTATTATGTCTTACTGCGAGTTCTGTTTAAACCAACCTGCCGATTCGATTCATCGGATTTATCATGACACACAATACGGCTTTTCAATTGAAAATGACAATGCACTATTTGAACGATTAATATTAGAAATCAATCAGGCAGGACTCTCTTGGGATATTATTTTGAAAAAAGTGCCTAATTTTCGTATTGCTTACGATAATTTTAATATCGAAAAAGTGGCGGCATATACCGATCACGATTTTTCACGTTTGATGAACGATGCAGGTATCGTGCGCAATCGGTTAAAAATTCATGCCGCCATTGTCAATGCCAATCGCATTTTATCTCTTCAATCGCAATATGGTTCGTTTAACAATTGGCTTGGCGAGCATCGTCATTTGACCAAGGGAGAGTGGGTTAGGTTATTTAAAAAACAGTTTGTATTTACAGGAGGTGAGATTGTCAATGAGTTCCTAATGTCAACAGGGTATTTAGACGGTGCACATCAAGTCGATTGTCCAATACGTCAAAAAGTGCGGTAAGGCAGGAAAAACTCGGCAAATTAACAACTACGTCACAGACAATGTTCAACAGTGATATCTACTGTATACTACTGCAAACAATTGACAGTCATGCTTTTTCGGTATATATCGTTAGCATAGTTTATTCGTTTAACCAACGGATTAAGTGAGCTGATTTCTCTTCATTCCCAAGAAATAAATTAAAGCTATGGATATTGGAAAACTTTTAATTACGGTAGGAGGGCTATTTATTGTCATCGGTGCTCTCTTCACATACCGTCCTACTATTTTCAATTGGTTTGGAAAATTACCATTTGATATAAACATTCAAACAGAGCATACACAAGTATTTATTCCCATTACATCAATGTTGGTCATTAGTTTAATTTTTAATTTGTTGATGCGTTTATTTAGATGAAAAAACGCAACTCAGCGCGTCAGTATGAAAACAAATGGCTGATTCGTTGAAATTCAGTTGTTAGGATTGACTTAGTGAATTTTATTGCTAATGCACGAAAAATTTCAATCGCTGAATTGGGTTAAAATTAGATCAAAGTACCCAAAAACGTGCATGGGGAAAATGCAGCACTAGTTTAATTCTATTGATACATTCAAATATATTAAGAGGACATTTTGTGAATTTGAACGACAATCCAACTTTAGACGAATTGAAAACGCTTTTCGCTTCATGTAACGATGATGCGGGGCATCATGTTTTATGGATCGATAAAGAGGGTGAAGTTAATTTAAGTGTAATACCTAAAGACTTGACCCAAGCCGGTTTTGAGGAAGCAACTGCTCAAATGCAAATACGTTATGAAGCATTTATACAAGGAAGTAACTATGTCGGTATCAGTGCTTCTAAAAATCAAAGTCTTATGGAAAAAATATTTGAGAGTATCCGTAAAAATTGGGCTTCTGTAGAAGGAAAAATTGCTGTTGTTTCTATTGATGAATTGTAAAACTAACCACATTTCTTACAAAATGAGGAAAAACTTTCAATTAAGTTTCACATAGTCATCGACAAGTCCACCAGCATGACAAACTTTAGTTGCAGATGGTAACACTATTTATTTCAATGCTTTTTCTGCTTTCATTTGCCTGACAGATAAAAGCAAATTTTCTTGAAACTGAGCCATTTCATTATCCATGTGCTATTT
>JBDLQG010000067.1:0-10457 GCA_039800705.1 Pseudomonadota bacterium | reverse complement strand
AAAAACAGTTTTTGCCACTGAGTAAAAAAGCCTCTATTTTAGTGACGGGGCCTACAGCGAATTTATTAAGTGTGATGAACGGCGGTTGGACATTAACATGGCAAGGCGATAACGAGAGTTTATATCCCAAAGATAAGTTAACACTGCTAAAAGCCATTGAACAAAAAACGAGTGGTAAAGTCACATATGTTGGCGGAAAAAATTACCAAGATGAAATCAATATAGAGCAGGCGGTGAATGAAGCTCGAAAACATGATGTGGTGGTGCTTGCTTTAGGTGAAAAGCCTTACACCGAAACCAGCGGTAATATCGATACGTTAACCTTGCCGTTCGTCCAAATGCAGTTAGCAAATGCCCTTTTTTCCACGGGAAAACCTGTCGTGCTCGTCACGTTTGGCGGGCGTCCACGCATTATTACTGAGATTGCGCAGCAAGCAAATGCGGTGGTTTTAGGTTTTCTGCCTGGCATGGAAGGTGGCGTAGCGATGGCAGATATTTTATTTGGCGACGTGAATCCGAGTGGAAAATTACCTATTTCATATCCACGCAACACCAATGATATCGTGCTTTACGATCATAAACCCATGGAATCTTTTGATCCGAATCAATACAATCCGCTGTATCCATTTGGACACGGCTTAAGTTATAGTCAATTTGAAACGAGCGGTTTAACGTTAGACAAAACCCAAATTCATATTGGCGAGAGTATCGACGTCCGTGTTGATGTCAAAAACGTTGGAAAAATAACAGGAAAAGAAACCGTACTCGTTTATCTCAATGATGTTGTCGCCTCTGTCACTCGACCGACTAAACAGTTAAAAGCATTCGCCAAAGTCGAACTCAAGCCTAATGAAACACAAACGCTACATTTTAATCTCAATTCTGAGGCGATGTCATTTATTGGTGTGGATATGAAACGTCGAATTGAAGCTGGTGAGTTTAAAGTTATTATTGGCAATGAATCGGTGAGCTTTAACGTTAACTAAAAGGCAAAAATATGCGATCACATAAGCATTTAGGTTCATTAAGTATTTTAACGTCGCTCTTTTTTATGTGGGGATTTATCACGTGTTTAAATGATATTTTGATTCCACATTTAAAAGCCATGTTTACGCTCGATTACACACAAGCGATGTTGGTTCAGTTCTGTTTTTTTGGTGCGTATTTTATTATGTCGGTGCCAAGTGGTTATTACGTTGACAAAATGGGCTATAAACGTGGCATTATCACTGGCCTGTTTATCGCTAGTTTAGGCTGTTTATTATTTTATCCCGCTGCCGGCAACCATTCTTACCCGCTGTTTTTAGGTGCTTTTTTTGTATTAGCATCCGGTATTACGCTATTGCAGGTTGCTGCTAATCCGTATGTCACGGTATTGGGTTTGCCCGAAACAGCGTCTAGTCGATTAACGCTAACGCAAGCCTTCAATTCACTTGGCACAACTTTAGCGCCGTATGTAGGCGCTGTCTTTATCTTATCTGTAGCCGACAAGAGTGCAGATCAAGCCATGTCTGTTCAACATTCCTATTTATTTCTAGCGAGCATTTTATTTATTTTAGCGGTTGTTTTTGCACGAATAAAATTACCCGATATTCAAGCGCAATTACATCAACACGACGCATCTAACACAATTCAAATAAGCGCGTGGCATTACCCGCATTTGCTATTAGGGGCGGTAGCGATTTTTGTCTATGTAGGCAGTGAAGTGGCAATCGGTAGTTTTTTAGTGAGCTTTTTAGGGCAAACGCATATCGCCGCGCTTTCTGTGCAAGACGCAGGAAAATATGTGTCATTTTATTGGGGTGGCGCGATGATAGGCCGTTTTGTAGGTGTCGCGTTAATGCAAAAAATAAAGTCGTCACATCTTTTAGCATGTAATGCGTTTGCTGCAGTGATGTTAATTTTCACTGCAATTTTTGCAAGTGGCGATTTAGCGATGTGGAGTTTACTTGCAGTTGGCTTGTGCAATTCAATTATGTTCCCCACTATTTTTTCATTGGCATTGAACGGATTGGGTGCGCATACGGGGCAGGGGTCAGGAATTTTATGTGCAGCGATTGTTGGCGGAGCAATTATCCCATTAATTCAAGGTGTTATTGCCGATTATGTGGGGTTGCAAATGGCTTTTTTTCTACCCATGCTTTGTTATTTATACATTGGTTTTTATGGTTGGCGATATCAAACCATTTCCAATAGGTAAAAAATCGCATCTATGTTTAAATAAATGCGATTTTTAGACTAAAAATAAACTATAAATTCAATGGATTAGTTGGATCAATGCCATCCATAAAAGGAATTCGACGATCTTGATGTGTAATTTGATAAATTTTTCCTAGCCAGTTATTAAACACACTTTTTGCCGTATCTCGCCACGTATTATCAATAAAATCCAGAATCAGTGCTTCGGGAAATTGAGGGAAATCCTGTTGCGTATTTTTTGCAACGCGTACTTCCTGTTCATATTCAGCAAAAACAGATTTTACATAATCATTAAAATAATTTTCAGGATAGGGGGGATAGGTTGTCGTTTCATCACTGTAAAAACGTCGAACTTCGCGTTTATATTCTTTGAGTAAACTAATATCATCGTATTCGGGATGACCTTGAAAGAAGACAATACGAAAGCCATCAGGACTCACAGCTAAATGCACTCCTGCTGCTTCACTTGTTGAAAGTACACGAAGGCCATGTTTTTCCATATCATCTTGAAAAATGGCATTAAAACGCGAATGCGGTACATCAAAGCGCGTATTCATTTCAACCACGAGGGGATGTTTTTTATCGACCAATGTATGAGAAAACACCCCCCAGCGTTTGTTAGGTAAGCGCGTTCGTGCAATGCCATAGCAATAATGAATGACCGCGTGCGTTGCAAGGCATGAGCATAAAATGGATGTCACATTTTCTTTTGCCCACGAAAAAACTTCTGTTAAAGGTTCCCAAAAATCTTCATCCGGTAAAAATGGGCCTGTTACATTGGCGCCACTAATAATGAGCCCATCTAAACCATCTTCTTTGATTTTTTCAAATGATTCGTAATAAGTATCAATATGCGCCTGTGTTTGCGGGCTTCGCGTTAATCCATCGATGGTAAAAGGGTGAATATGAAACTGGGCAATTTGATTACATGCGCCCACTAAACGAAAAAATTGACGCTCCGTTGCCTCAAGCGCGGCATCAGGCATCATATTGAGGAGTCCAATATGAATTTCACGGATTTCTTGATGATTCGCGCGATCAGCATCAATAATTTCTTCGCCTTCTTCGCGCAGACGTTGAAAAGTAGGTAGATTCGTGTGTGCAACTAAGGGCATCTATTTCACCTCAACCAGTTTGTTTTGCTAAGGCGGCAGCAATAAGAGCAATAAAATCGTCCTCGGTTTGCACTTTTGCCACATCGTTACCATCTACAGTATAGCCATATTGTTGTGCGATGGCTTCATAGCGTGGAATGCGTGATTTGAATAATTCAGGGAAAACCCATGTCACAAATTCATCGGGTGGCATCACGTCCGTAGACGCATAATTTTTCAGCTTTAAGAATTCACCTAATTTTTCATCTAAAAACGCTTCACGGTAATAAAGTGGTTTAGGATCACTTTTCGCGCGATCAATAATCGTCTGTTCAAGTTCAGGTGGAATTTTGATATAAATAATAATGGTATTTTTTGCCAATATGTCTAACGCTTCTGGGCAATCAAGTTCACATACACTGCCGCCGGCATCATTGATAAAATGATTGTATCCATAAATATCTTCCGCATTGTGGATAAAGTTCGGCACATCTTTCATGGCTTCAATTTCAGCATGGCGATGCAAATTTTGACGATGCTTAAATTCCTCAAGTGACAAACCACCTTTGCTTGGATCGCCTAATTTGCCTAAATAGCTCGACACAGCGGTTAAATTATCAAACGAAATTTTACTTTTAATATAGAGCGAATCTGAGCGCAGTAATTCACGCAAAAAAGGGACACTCATCGCGTGGCGTTTAATATTATCTAAAATAGGCTCTTTTAAATATTTCGTGCCAATCCGATAATCGCCTGAATAGTGATACCACTTGGTTTTGGGCAATTTATCGGCGAGTGTTGTCTTACCTGCGCCCGACATAGCCAGTAAAGTAATGTGTTTTGTTTTCCAATCGAGAAATTCTTGCGCCGTCATTTTCATAAAAAAAACACCTTGAATAGATATAGAGATTTAAGAGAAGTAGTAGTGTGTATTATAAAGGATATTTTTAAATATGGACGATGGCAGTTGGTGCGAGTGCTCTGTTTTTGGGTTGATGGGCTTGGCGAGAGGCAAAAATGTAATGGTCTGACAATTAAAGGTCAACGAGCTTGGGTGAGTTCAACTTCACCAGTACTTAAATTATGATGTAAGATATCGAGGAATTTCACTGTATTTTTTATTAGGAGCTTATCTAATCATGTTTTCAAGTGCCCTAATTTTTAATACACCTTCGGACACATTACAAGTGTCGGCGGCTATTCGAGATGCGGTGGCTCCCGTATTTTTGTTAACGGGTATTGGTTCATTACTTGGCGTTGTCGTCAATCGTTTAGGGAGAACGATTGACCGTGCGAGATACTTAAACGGATTGAACGTTGAGCAACGCAAAAAATTCATAAATGAATTCAATATCATCCAAAAACGAGTGACATGGATGCGCTGGTCCATTGGTTTATTTATCGTGGCTGGTCTTTGTATTTCATTGTCTGTAGCGTTGATATTTATTGGCGTTGCCATAAAACTGAATGTTTCTAATTTTATTTTAGGTACGTTTATTTTTGCAATGTTTGCGTTGATTCTGGGGATTTCGTGTTTTCTTCGGGAAATTATTTTCGCCACACAAGAGGTGATTACATGGAATCGACAAGATTAACACATTGAATCAATCTTGATTTTTTGCTAAAAAAATTTCACACATCAGTTATTTGACGTATTGAAAGCACAGTTAACTAAGTAGATAATTTAACTCAAATATGACGCTAATTCATTGAGATAGATGGCGTTTTGTGACTGTTAATAGATAAGGCAAGTTTAGAGAAAACGGGTAGTTTGTGTTTATATTTTTCAAATTTTTGGGAGATTATCATGATTATTGACGTTATGAATTCAGTTTCTGATGAAGTGTTTGTTTTGATGGTGTTGTTATTAGCTTCGATTGTATTTTCGGATCCAGTCAAGCTAAAAAGCGTAAGTTGAGTGAAAGTGTTTTTTGTAGTTTGTGTTTGATTGTTTGGTTTGACCTCTCCGCCTTCATTGTTCATTAGAATAATGAAGGCTTTTTTATTTGGGACTTTTTGATTCATGTGCAATGATTGAGTTCGTTGCGCCCCTCATTTCAATAAAACTCAAGATAAACGGTTAGTGCAAAATGTCTTGGGGTATGTTTGATGATGAAAACGCACTGAGTGCGATGACTTAATTTATTTACAGACTATTTTAGTTGGTATATTTTAATTATCTTATTGATTTTTAATGTAAATATATTTTATAAGTAAAGTGGTAGTGCATTTTTGCTTTTTAATACAGCATAGTTTGATACTATAACCAACGGAGATAGTAGGAAATTTTAGTGCCGTTTCAAATGATAAAATCCTCCTCGTAACGTTTATTTAAATGAGGCGGCACTAAAAACATCAAGTTTCTACGACAATTTATGTCGTTTATCATCCGTATAAATACAAATTATTAAAAAATACTTTAATACGCATTAAAGATAACGTTGTCACGCAGTCATCTTAAGTTGAAATGACTTACTATTGATGCAGAGAAAAAAATAAAAGAAATGACCTTGATTATCATCTAAATTATGGAGATTGAATTATGCTGTTTATTGCTGAAAAAGATGCTGGCGGGTTCATTCCACAATTGCTAACAGCCATTTTAGATGAATGTATAAATGGAGTGACTCTGTCCGATCCGGATTTACCAGATGCGCCTATCGTTTATGCTAACAAGGCATTTGAGCAATTAACCGGTTATAGTCAAAATGAAATTATTGGTTTTAATTGCCGTTTTCTGCAAGGTGATGATCGAAATCAAGATGCGCGTCACCAAATTTCGGTGGCGATGGAAAAGCAGGAAGCCATTGAAGTCATGCTACGAAATTACAAAAAAGATGGGACATTATTTTATAACCGACTGAAAATAACCCCTTTACTAGATAAGAAAAACCGAATTATTTATTATCTCGGCGTTCAATATGACATGACAGAGCATGTTCAAACCACGAATGAAATAAGAGAGTTGAATGCGATTATTGCCATGCTATCAAAATAAAAAGATAATCGCCCTGTATAATCAAATTCGGTACTGTCAATTTTTGCATGTTATTGATGCAACATGAATTTTTGTGAAGCTATCCAAAATAAGTGCTATTAAGCACTAATGAGAATTTTAAAAATAAAAAATTTGGAGAAGGGTAATGAAAAAAAGTCTTAATATATTGGTTTTGAATGATAAAGAAACAAACGCATTAGCCGTTGCGCTCTATTGTTGGGGGCATGCCCCAGCGGTTTTTGATAATACGGTAGCGATATTTGACGAATTAAAAAAACCTTCTATTGAATTTGATGCAGTGATTATCGATGTGGAACTTAATTCTCAAGATGCCGTTTTTTTAGATGAGTTACTACATAAACAGTCACTTCCTTGTTTAGTTCTTAACACCCCGACCAATGATAGCCTCACGTATTCCAAAATAACGTATATAGATTCAAAAACAGATATTGAAAAATTAGCTTCTTGGCTTGGCGACATCAATAAACCAGAGCGTGTATTTGATGAGAAAAAACCTTTATTTACGTTGATTTATGCGAGTCATGCTGTAGGTGAAACCACGCCTTCAGATGTGATGGATATCTTAAAAGTGGCTCGTAAAATTAACAAAGAACTCGAAATCACGGGTGTATTACTCTACAACAAAGGCTGGTGGTTACAAGTATTAGAAGGAAGTTTTAGTGCAGTGACTTCGTTATTTTTTGATCATATTCAGAAAGATAAGCGTCATAAAAATGTCACATTGCTTGTGCTAGATCCATCAAAAGAGCGTCAATTCGCTAATTGGGATATGGGATTTTATAGTACACAAATTGAACAAGACTCTAATTTATCGTGGACAGATTTAGATACGCATCCTGCAGGTGAATTGATTAAACAAAAATTATCTAATGCACAAGAATATACCCGTTACTTCATGAAATAACGGCCTTAGCGCTTTTAATTTAATTACTGCCAGCAGTGCCTGTATCGCCTTTAATGCCCCTGTCGCCTTTTGGTCCAATGCTACCTTTAGGCCCAGTGTCGCCCTTGATACCTTGATCGCCTTTGGAGCCGTTATCACCTTTAGGCCCAGTGTCGCCCTTGATACCTCGATCCCCTTTAGCCCCTGTATCGCCTTTTGGCCCTACATCGCCTTTGATCCCAGTCTCACCTTTTAAGCCTTGATCACCACTAGGTCCTGTATCACCTTTAACCCCTATATCTCCTTTAGCGCCTAAATCGCCTTTTATTCCTTTTTCGCCTTTAGCACCAGCATCACCTTTAGACCCTTTTTGTCCTTGATTACCCTTTGTGCCTTGATCGCCTTTTGCTCCAGTATCGCCTTTAAGTCCTTGATCACCTTGGGTGCCTTGTGCACCTTGATCACCTTTAGAGCCTTGCTCACCGTTACCGCCGTTTTCACCTTTAACACCTTGGATACCGACTTCACCTTTCATGCCTTGTAACCCTTGGTCGCCTTGCTCACCTTTTAAACCTACATCACCTCTTGGGCCTTGGATACCTTCAGTGCCTTGCTCACCTTTAGTACCAGTCTCGCCTTGATCGCCTTTTGGCCCTGGTATACCTGCTACGCCTTGAGCGCCTTTATAAATAATATCTCGTGGTTTTGGTAGTCCAGCTAGGCTTACGTTTGCAATCATTCTATCTGCCCAACCGTAAATGAGTTTGAGCAAAAGCGCGTTATCGTTTGAATATTGATGTCCTTCATTTTCAAGTTTCACTTGCCGAAAAAAAGTATTTTTCTTTCCTGATACGAGGCGCCCATTTGCGCTATTTAATACGTCGGGAATGTCTAGTTCCGCGTAAACATCGAGCATTGGTAAGTTGAACTTAGCAATAAAAGGCAGTGGGTTACTATTGTCAGTGACAGGTAAACTGATGAGTATGAGACCATTGACATCAATTGATTGGTCAGCAAGGGCATACGTTGCCATTAAAGCGCCCAAGCCATAACCAGCAATAATCACTTTGCCAGCATTTTGTGATTTGGCGAAGTTGACCGCTGCAATAAGGCGTTGCTTAGCATCGGGAAATAAATCGACATAATCATCCATTAATGCACCCGATTCACGTAGAGGCATGTGCACCGATAATGATGCCCATTGATGCGTGGGTAGCAGTTGACGTAATGGTTGTATGACGAATTCTTGATCGGGATTCCCTCCCATATCATGTAAAAGGATAATAATACCTTTGCGGTCAGGTGTTGGAACATTGGTATACAAGCCTAAAAATGTTTTCTCGGGTGTTTGTAACCAAACGGCTTTCCCAACTTTTAACGTTTTTTGAATGTCCGTTGCAATGTTTGCTTCACGTTTTTCATCACTCGCAATACACGGCAGAGCGCTACATAAATAAAGTGTCAAGCTAACTTGCGCTAATCTTTTGATGAGCATATTCGATGACACTCCTGTGATGGATGACGGTGACTTGCGATACATTGAAAAATTATAAACATCGATTTCGTTATTCACAATGATATTTGTGATTTAATTTGATGCAGCATTGCTTCCTTCAGCGCATGTGTCATTCATCATGGTAAACAGCTTAACTCAGCGTGTTAGGACAATTTTAACTAACGGATCATTATTCAATTTTAAATATCAATCTGCTCAGCGGGTAAAAAAGCCTCCGCATATTTTTTGTGAACATTATGGGTAATAAAGGCATGATATAAATCAGGGTCTATATGACCTTCTTGACTCATTTTCTCTAAGATAAATAAGGCTTCAGATAATTTTTTACCTGATTTATAAGGGCGATCAGAGGCTGTTAAGGCTTCAAAGACATCCGCAATTGCCATAGCTCTGGCTTGAATAGGCATTTCTTCACGTTTTAAACCGTTGGGATAGCCTTTGCCGTCGACTCTTTCATGGTGTCCACCTGCATAAGCAGTGACATTTTGTAAATGTTTAGGCCATTTGATTGCACTTAGCATCGAAATGGTTGCACTAATATGATTATTAATGACTTTTCGCTCATCATCATTGAGTGTGCCTCGGGCAATACTCAAATTAGTTAATTCATCTTTATTTAAAAGTGGTGTATTTTGGCCACCTAATTTCCATTCTTTTTGTTGTATTTCATTTAAACGATCAATCTTATCTTGCGACATAAATTCACCACCGGTATTACAAGCTTTAAGAAAATTTAAATCATCCTCTAAACTTGCGATGATAGGTTGTAATTTATCATCCAAATCCACATCGCTTAGTGTATTGCCTTGTTTTAATGCGCTGTTTTGCTGTTTTAATAAAGCGATTTCAGCGTCTCGCTTTAATACTTCAAAACGTGTTTCAACTAAGGCAATGCGATCAAATATCGTTTCTAACTTTTTCGCTTTATCAACAACATATTCGGGCGTTGTTACCTTTCCGCAATCATGTAAAAGACCTGCAATTTTCAATTCGTAACGATCTGCGTCGCTAAGAGTAAAATCCTTTAAATAGCCTTCCGATGTTTGATGCGCAGCTTCTGCAATCATCATGGTTAATTCAGGCACTCTTTGGCAATGACCTCCATTGTAAGGCGATTTAGCGTCTAGTGCGTGAGCAATTAGCGAAATCAT
The DNA here is from genome assembly GCA_039800705.1 of Pseudomonadota bacterium. Classification (GTDB taxonomy): domain Bacteria; phylum Pseudomonadota; class Gammaproteobacteria; order Methylococcales; family Methylomonadaceae; genus UBA10906. The sequence continues at coordinate 595 of JBDLQG010000067.1, read as the reverse complement.
GGATTCGAACATTTTCTCTAAACTGATAATGAGCTGTTGTCTAGTGAGGACAGTGGCGGCCTGAGAAGCTAGCGACTCACAAAAACGTTGATCAACACTATCAAAAGCAATCACATTTTGCGTGATAGGATCGATGGCATTGATAAGTTGTAACATAGCCACTGTTTCATTTTCATGATTTTTCAACGGAACAGTTAAAAATGAAGTAGAGCGATAATTATTTTTGGCATCAAAGGATTTTGTGCCTTGAAAATCAAAGTCCTTTGTATCGTAAGCATCTGCAATATTGAGGGTTTTGTCGTGATGATATGAATAACTTACGACATTTTTTAAATTCGTTTGACCATTTTCATCAAACAGGGGAATTTTGGGTAAATCGGCGGCATTTTTTGTGCTATCACTAAAGTGCATATTCAAACTATTCGAATAAATGATTTCAATTTTTATTGCGTCTTTGAGTACTCGATAAATAGTTCCCCCGTCTGCATTGGTGAGGGAAATTGCACCGAATAAAATTTTTTCAAGTAGCTTAGCGGTGTTGCGCTCTGATGTTAATTCAATCGTAATATCAGTGAGTTGTTCAAACTTACGAATA
>JBDLQG010000066.1:0-10593 GCA_039800705.1 Pseudomonadota bacterium | reverse complement strand
CTCGGAAGTGAAACCGCTTCGCGCCAATGATAGTGTGGCACTTTGCCATGCGAAAGTAGGTCATCGCCAAGCTCTTATTTATTCAAAGCCCAATTTATTTAGTTGGGCTTTTTTTTTATCTTCATTTTGAAAATAACACCTATTTTCACTTAGACCAGTCTATAATTGGCCTATTTTCATCATTTTTGTGGATTGATTTATATGAGTGCGCCTCACATTGGTTTTATTAGTTTAGGTTGTCCCAAAGCTTTAGTTGATAGTGAGCGTATTTTAACCTCGCTTCGTCGTGAAGGTTATCAAATTTCACCTAGCTACGATAATGCGGATTTGGTGGTCGTCAATACCTGTGGTTTCATAGATGCAGCGGTGGAAGAGTCATTAGACAGCATCGGTGAAGCGTTAGCAAAAAACGGTAGAGTCATTGTAACGGGCTGTCTTGGTGCCCGAGAAGATGAAATTCTCGCTCGCCATCCTCAAGTGTTAAAAGTAACGGGCGCCCATGCTTTTGATGACGTGCTAAGCGCGGTTCATGAACACCTTCCTCCCCCCCATCAACCATTTTTTGATTTACTTCCTCCCCAAGGTATCAAATTAACGCCTGATCACTACGCCTATTTAAAAATTTCAGAAGGCTGTAATCATCGTTGTACATTCTGCATTATTCCTTCTATGCGAGGGAATTTGGTGAGTCGACCAATAGACGATGTCTTACTTGAAGCTGAGAATTTAGCCAAAGCAGGGGTAAAGGAATTATTAGTCGTTTCCCAAGATACGAGTGCTTATGGCTTAGATTTAAAATATGCACCGCGTGATTGGCGAGGTAATTCAGTCAATACGCGTTTTTATGAATTAGCAAAAGCACTTGGAGACCTTGGTATTTGGGTGCGAATGCATTACGTTTATCCCTATCCACATGTTGATGAAATAATTCCGTTAATGGCGGAGGGAAGGATTTTGCCTTATTTGGATATTCCTTTCCAACACGCAAATAGTCGTATCTTAAAGGCAATGAAACGCCCTGCTGCAACGGAAAATAATTTAACGCGTATTAAAGCATGGCGTGAAATATGTCCTGATATTACACTGCGTAGTACGTTTATTGCTGGTTTTCCTGGTGAAACAGAAAGTGAATTTGAAGAACTTTTAGATTTTCTCAGTGAAGCACAACTCGATCGTGTTGGTTGTTTTGCCTATTCGCCAGTTAATGGCGCTGCGGCGAATGATTTGCCTAATCAAATTTCAGAAGACATTAAACAAGAAAGATTAGCTCGCTTTATGGCACATCAGTCCAAAATTAGCGCTGAGCGATTGCAAAAACGTATTGGACGAATTGAAACCGTTTTGATTGATGAAGTTGTCGCAGAAGGTGCCGTTGCACGAAGCAAAGCGGACGCGCCCGAAATTGATGGTCAAGTCTTCATTGATGGTGCGGTGCATTTACACGTTGGTGATTTTGTTCAAGTCGAATTAGAAGACGCGGATGAGTACGATATGTGGGCGCGTTTAGTGTAAAATGCACTTATGCAAATTGTTTTTTTATAAAAAACAAGTTCATTATTGTAACAACGTTTTATCGTATGTATTTTGGAGATCACTTTTATGACAAAAATAATTGATGTACATGCTAGAGAAATTTTGGATTCGCGTGGAAATCCAACTATTGAAGCAGACGTAATTTTAGCTTCAGGCGTTATTGGTAGCGCAATGGTGCCGTCTGGTGCGTCAACAGGTGAGCGCGAGGCAATTGAATTGCGAGATGGCGATAAATCGCGCTATTTAGGTAAAGGTGTTCTCAATGCAGTGAAAAACGTTCAAACGGAGTTGCGTGACGCTGTGATTGGTTTAGACGCTGATGATCAATGCGCACTTGATGAAAAAATGATTGCTTTAGATGGCACTGAATCGAAAAGCCGTTTAGGTGCAAATGCGTTGCTTGCTGTTTCAATGGCCGCTGCACGTGCCGCTGCTAACGCAAAAAAACAGCCCTTATATCGTTCATTAAATACATCTGGGGAATTTATTTTGCCTGTGCCCATGATGAATATTATCAATGGGGGTTCGCATGCGGATAATAGCGTCGATTTACAAGAATTTATGATTTTGCCTGTCGGTGCACCGAATTTCCGTGAAGCGATTCGTTATGGCGCTGAAGTATTCCATCATTTAGCAAAAGTCTTAAAAAGCAAAGGTCTTGCCACAACAGTGGGCGATGAAGGCGGTTTCGCACCTAATTTATCCTCAAATGAAGAAGCGATTGAAGTTATTTTGCAAGCGATTGAACTTGCGGGATACAGAGCAGGCGAAGACATTTATCTAGGTTTAGATGCCGCTGCTTCAGAATATTACAGCGATGGCATTTACAATTTAGCGTCTGAAAATAAAACGTATAACTCAGCGCAAATGGCCGATTTCTTTGTTGATTGGGTCAATCGTTATCCTATCATTAGTATTGAAGATGGTTTTGATGAAAATGATTGGGATGGCTGGAAGTTGATGACTGAAAAATTAGGCAATCGCATTCAATTGGTTGGCGATGATTTATTTGTGACGAATCCAAAAATTTTGCAAGAAGGTATCAGTAAAAATATTGCAAATTCTATTTTGATTAAAGTCAATCAAATTGGTACGTTAACTGAAACATTTGCAGCGGTAACAATGGCGCATAAAGCTAATTATACGGCCGTGATGTCACATCGCTCAGGTGAAACAGAAGATACGACCATCGCCGATTTAGCTGTTGCTACACGCACAGGTCAAATCAAAACGGGTTCACTCAGTCGCTCAGACCGTATTGCTAAATATAATCGACTAATGAAAATCGAAGAAGAACTAGGCAATCTGGCTGTTTACGCTGGGCGCAGCGCATTTAGAATGCTCTAAAATAGTAAGTTTGAATTGAAGGCTCAGTGTTTTTGAGCCTTTTTTACTTTTTACGGCTATCAATAAAAAAATGAAAATTATTGTTATTGTTCTTCTCGTTATTATTGCTCAGTTGCAATACCGTCTTTGGTTTGGTGATGGTAGCGTCAATGAAATTAATGCGTATCAAACACGTTTGAATGACGTCAAATTACAAGTTGAAGAAAAAAAACATCGTAACGAGATGCTGTATGCGGAAGTGTTAGATTTGCGTAAAGGACAAGAATCGATTGAAGAACGCGCTCGCGATGAGCTCGGTATGATTAAAAATGGTGAAACGTTCATCGAAGTTATTGAATAGAAAAACTGTTTTTCTACATATAGTGATGATGTTTTATTTAGGATAATCAAATTTATTTTCCAGTCACTTGATTGATTTAGAGGATGAGATGGCTTTTATACCGTCTACAAAAATGGTTAAAACAAACCCTATAGAGAACCAAACATCATTTTTGGGGGTAAGCGAAGATGACACTGTATTTTTAAAGACAGTGAATGCTTTAAATAGTGAAGAAAGTGCGCTCGCAACTGCAAAAATTTATGATAGTTTACGTCTTGCCACAAAAATTTTTGAAAGTAGCAATGACGCGGTTGTGATTATGACTGTTCACCATAAATTTATCGATGTTAATCCCGCTTTTTCATTGATTACCGGCTACGACAAAATTGAAATTTTTGATCAACCCTCTATTATTTTAAAGTCCCATCATCACGATAATCACTTTTATTTTTCGCTTCATCGAAAATTATTAAAATTTGGTGAATGGCGTGGAGAAGTATGGATTAAATGTAAAAATAATACAGTTTTACCTCTCCAGTTATCTGTCCATGGCGTGAGAGATAATAACGGGGTGATTACGCATTTTGTGGGCATTTTTAGTGATATGAGTGCACATAAATCCACGGAAGATGAACTCTCAAAATTAGCACATTATGATCCTTTGACTGGACTTTCTAATCGTACCCAATTTGTCGAACGTTTAAAATTCACGCTCGATATGGCAAAACGCAACCATCATCAATCTGCGTTAATGCTACTGGATTTGGATCGTTTTAAATTGGTCAATGACACATTAGGTCATCAATTAGGTGACGAATTGTTAATACAAGTGGCAAGACGTTTAAAACAGTGTGTACGTGAGGTCGATACGGTTTCTCGTTTGGGTGGGGATGAATTTACGGTTATTTTGGGGACTATTCAGTCTAGTGAGAATGCTGCTTGCGTCGCAAACAAAATATTAGCGACGCTAAGCGCCCCATTTGTCCTTAGCGAGCGTGAAGTTTTTGTTTCTGTGAGTATCGGAATTACGGTTTTTCCTATCGATGGCGATAGCGTCAATCTATTGATTAAAAACGCCGATACCGCGATGTACCACGCTAAAGAATCGGGGCGAAATAATTATCAATATTTTTCCGATACAATGAATAAAAAAATGCTTGATGAATTGGAGATGGAAACAAATTTACGTCAAGCGTTTAAAAATGAAGAGTTTTCGCTCAATTATCAACCGCAATTTGCATTAAAATCAAAAAAATTGATTGGCGCTGAGGTGCTTGTTCGTTGGAATCATCCCACATTAGGCTGGATTTCACCTGCGGTTTTTATTCCTTATGCTGAAAAAAGTAATTTGATTATTGCGTTAGGTGAATGGGTACTGCGCACAGCCTGTAGGCAAGCCGTTGCATGGCAAACATCGGGTTTGAAACTTCAGCCAATGTCTGTAAATTTATCTGGTATGCAATTAAAGCAACCTGATTTACTTTACAAAGTAGCGCAAATTTTAGAAGAAACGCATTTTCCAGCGCATCTTTTAGAGTTAGAGCGTACCGAAGGCGTTTTAATGGCTAATGTAGAAGAAACGATTACTACCTTAAATAAATTAAAAGACATGGGCATTCGGTTATCGATTGATGATTTTGGTACGGGATACTCATCACTGAGTTATCTAAAGCGTTTTCCTATTGATACATTAAAAATTGATCAATCCTTTATTCGAGAAATTACCACCAGTAGTGATGATAGCGCGATTGCATCGACAATTATTGCGATGGCACATAACTTACGTTTAAACGTTATCGCGGAAGGTGTGGAAACGATAGAGCAAGCCAATATTTTACTTGATAAAGAGTGCGATGATGTACAGGGGTATTTCTTTAGTCGTCCATTATGTGAAAGTGATTTTTGTCAGTTATTAACTAAACTGCAAGCGGATCTCGCATGACCACACAACGAAAAGCCGTCGCGCTCATTTCGGGCGGACTGGATTCTATGCTCGCGGTGAAATTGATTCAACAGCAAGGCATTTATGTTGAAGGCATTAATTTTTTCACTGGTTTTTGTGTCGAAGGGCACACACACGCTATCCGAGATAAAGATAAACACGCTGAAAAACCCAAACGCAATAATGCACTCTGGGCAGCGGAGCAATTAGGTATTAAATTACACATTATTGATGTTATCGAAGAATATAAAAATGTATTGATTAATCCTAAGCACGGTTATGGGACGAATATGAATCCGTGCATGGATTGCAAAATCTTTATGATTAGCAAAGCCAAGCAATGGATGATTGAAAATTGTTTTGATTTTATCATTACTGGTGAAGTGATTGGGCAGCGTCCCATGTCGCAAAATAAATTCAAACTACCCATTATTTCAAAACAATCTGGCGCGGATGATTTACTCGTTCGGCCATTGTGCGCAAAAAACTTAGAAGCGACCTTGCCTGAGCGTGAAGGCTGGATACAACGTGACGCGCTTTGCAGTATTACTGGACGCTCCCGCAAACCCCAATTTGCAATGGCAGAAAAATTTGGTTTTACCGATTTTGCACAGCCCGCTGGCGGATGTTGTTTTTTGACGGATAAATATTACTCTGCCAAATTAGTGGATTTATGGCAGGCACAAGGTCACAAAGAATATGAACTCGACGACATTATGCTACTTAAAGTGGGGCGACATATTCGCCCAAAGCCGCATTTCAAGTTGATAATTTCGCGTGAGGAAGGCGAAGGGCGTTTTATGCAAGGGTATCGCCGCGAATTTATGAGCGTTCAAGCCAACGGCTTTAAAGGTTCAATAACGCTTATTGATGGTGCTCCCACACCAGAGGATTTCGCGTTAATTGCCAGCATTGTAGCGCGTTACGGGCAAGGGAAGAATGAGGATTGGGTAACACTCGTTTTCACTCAAAAAGACGGTTCAACCCAAGAGTTGACGGTAAAACCCTTTGATGATGATGCGCAGTTAGCCTCGTGGCAAGTGTAAGCTACTTTATTTTTATCTATTTATTTTTTATTTTTAACGAGTTATGCAAGAAATCAATCCCATTAAAAACAAACTTTCTGATCTAAATAGTCGTGTTGACGCGCTCAGGGGGTATCTTTGACTTTGATACGAAACACGAGCGTTTAGTCGAAGTTCTGCGCGAACTTGAAAGTCCCGATATTTGGTCAAATCCCCAGCAAGCGCAAGATTTAGGCAAAGAGCGCGGGCAATTAGAACTGGTGGTAAACGGTTTAATTGAGTTAACGCGCGGTTTAGCGGATGCGGAAGAATTGCTTTTAATGGCCATCGAGGAAGACGATTCAGAAACCGTTGATACGGTGGCAAACGACGTGAATGCGTATGAAAAGCACGTGGCTGACTTAGAATTTCGTCGTATGTTCTCGGGCAAAATGGATGCCAATAATGCCTTTTTGGATATTCAATCGGGTTCTGGGGGCACAGAAGCACAAGATTGGGCGTCGATGATTGAGCGTATGTTTTTGCGTTGGGGTGAGCGTCGTGGCTTTAAAACTGAATTGATTGAAGAATCGCAAGGCGATGTTGCAGGCATTAAAAGTGCGACTATTCGTTTTGAAGGCGAATATGCGTTCGGCTGGTTGCGTACGGAAACGGGTGTGCATAGACTTGTGCGTAAATCACCTTTTGATTCTGGCAATCGCCGCCATACCTCGTTTGCCTCCGTCTTTGTATCGCCCGAAATTGATGATGATATCGATATTGATATTAACCCTGCTGATTTGCGTACAGACGTTTATCGCGCGAGTGGGGCAGGTGGTCAGCATATTAATAAAACCGAATCTGCGGTGCGAATTACGCATGCGCCATCAGGGATTGTGGTGCAATGTCAAAGTGATCGCTCACAGCACAAAAACCGTGATACAGCCATGAAACAGCTTAAAGCGAAATTGTACGAGCTTGAAATGCGCAAACGCAACGAAACGCAACAGGCTTTAGAAGATAGTAAATCCGATATTGGGTGGGGCAGTCAAATTCGCTCTTATGTCCTCGATCAATCACGTATTAAAGATTTACGCACAGGCTATGAAGTGGGGAATACTCAAGGTGTTTTAGATGGCGATTTAGATGGTTTTATTGAAGCGAGCTTGAAAAGCGGGCTGTAAATTATGACCTGTGAATTGAGAGTGTGAAATCTTCGTTGTCAATTTTAAAATGAAATGATTGATTTAACGTTTTTGTCGTGGTGAACATCGTTTTTTCGGAGTAAAATACCTCAAAAATAAGTCATGTTTTGTGTTTTTAGATCAAATTGATGTTCTCTCATTTTTGTCATTAACCGTTACTATTAGAAAACTATATTATGTTGAAAATTATTGTTTTACTATCGTCGTTTATCTTCCCTGTTATGGTGAGCGCAGATGCGCCCGTTTTGTTTAAACCACCTGTTTCAGGTGCCCCCGCAACACAAATGGGGGGAGGAACGAGAGGGATAAAAAATGCCTCTGTTAATATGGAATTATTAGCACCAGAGCAAGTGGCATTGACGGCGCAGGCATCACCGAATTTATATTGGTATATTTCCGCTTTACCGCATCACAATATCGAGTTTTCGCTTTCTTTAGAAGATACTGGGGAAACAATTTTCGAACAAACATTGCCAGCCGTCACAAAAGAGGGTGTTCAATCGATTAATCTGTCGAATTTAAATGTGCAATTAAAAGAAGGTGAGCAATATCGCTGGTCAATCGCGCTCATTGTTGACCCTAATCAACGTGTCAATGACGTGATTGCTAGTGCGACTTTTCGTCGAGAAGGTACCGCTATTCCACTCAATGATGTCGCAAAATTAGCGCAAGCGGGTTACTGGTACGATACCGTTCAATACTTAGCAGAGCAAAAACCGACCCAAATGACCGATTTTCTCAAACAACAAGGCATTACGCTTGGGAAATGATGGAACAAAGCTGAAAGCGTGTTTTAAGAAGCTGTCTGGCAAATTGATTTCAAATAAAATTAAGTCATTTTTGAGGCGTTGGTGCATAAATAACGACCGAAACAAGCGTTCCATCGAGAAGGTTAACTTTTAGCCCGACCGAACAGTCCAAATCAGTCATGATGTTCATTGCCGCAAGTCGTGCATGAACTTCAGATTGTTGAGTTACCAATTTTCTGGATGCCAATGAAGCACCAAAAAGTTGTTTCAAGCGGTATATAGTATTTTCCGCAATGCTCCGTTTGTGATAACCCGTAGCGACTTTCCACCAAGTTAAACCCATCATCAAAATCAAAAATAACGCGGTGTTGCGTGGATGTCCATTTTCCCAAAACACCGCATTGTCACGAGGTGGAACAAGCAGGTTCGCCTTCTTTTTGTTTGGTTTGAAAAGCTACAGATTGACATAGTTTTGGTATTTATGCACTAACGCCACTCGCAATTAAAATAATCAAACAGGTTGTTGTCGTAATGTCAGAATAACTCATTTCAGCAAAGGCAAAACCTCAGCTAACACTTTATTCATAATAGCAGGTTGGCCTTTTTCATTGGGATGGAGCCCGTCTGCTTGCATCATCTCTTTCGTTAGCGCAACATCCTCCATAATAAATGGGACATACGCCGTATTTAACTCTTTGGCGAGCTGAGGATAAATGTCATAGAAAAGAGTAATGTAGCGATCACCGTAATTAGGTGGAATTTTCATGCTTAATAAAACCACTTTTGCACCCGTTTGCTGGGCGCGTTGGATAATTTGCGTGAGATTTTTTTTAATTAACGACGGTTGAAAACCGCGCAGTCCATCATTCGCACCAAGCTCAAGAATAAAAATGTTTGGTTTAAAATCTAAGGCGTGGTTTAATCGGGCAAGTCCACCCGCTGTGGTATCACCGCTAATACTTTCATTATGGACGACATGATGTGCGCCATTCTCATTGAGTTTTTTTTCGAGAAGTGGCACCCAGCCTGCGTTTACATTAATGCCATAACCTGCACTGATACTATCGCCTAAAACGACGACTGTTTTTGCATTGACGGTCATTGATATTAACCCCACACTCACCATAAATAAAAATTTCATCATGAATCATACGCCTTTAGTTGAAAATATTATTGTTACCGAAAACCTGAGTAAATCAGTCAAGACTTCCGATGGACTACTGACTATCTTGTCATCGATTGATTTGATAATCAAATCGGGTGAAAGTATTGCCATTATCGGTGAATCAGGATCAGGGAAATCAACGCTCATTAGTTTATTAGCGGGACTGGATACACCAAGTACAGGCACGATTCATCTCAATGGTCAATCACTGACGGCCATGCACGAAGATAGTAGGGCAAAAGTGCGTAGCGCGTTAATTGGTTTTGTATTTCAATCTTTTCAATTATTGCCTTCATTGACGGCACTTGAAAATGTCATGCTCCCCCTTGAGTTAAGCGGTGATACAAATGCAAAATCAGCGGCAACTGCATTACTGACGCGTGTCGGTCTTGCGCATCGTTTATCGCATACACCCAAGCAACTGTCAGGCGGTGAGCAACAACGTGTTGCCTTAGCGCGAGCCTTTGTGACGCATCCTGCTATTTTATTTGCCGATGAGCCGACAGGCAATTTAGACAGCAAAACGGGAGCGCATATTATTGATTTACTTTTTGAACTCAATAGCGAAAACAACACCACGTTAATTTTAGTGACGCATGATAGGGCATTAGCGGCGCGTTGTGGGCGCACCATTCAACTCGATGCAGGGCAGGTGAGCGCATGACCTATTTTCAATTGATGAGTCGTTTTTCGTTAGCCTTGCGTCTGCTTTGGCGAGATAGTCGCTCGGGTGAACTGACGATTTTACTGATTGCATTGATGATTGCGGTGACAAGTTCGAGCGCGATTTCTATTTTCACTAACCGATTGCAATCCACCATGACTTCACAAGCGGCAGAATTTTTAGCCGCTGATTTAGTGATTAAAAGTCCTGCATTGATTTCCGAAGAATGGATTCATCAAGCGCAAAAAGCCAATTTAATGTCTGCGCAAACTGTCGAATTTACGAGCGTGTTAATTGAGCATGATGAATTATTACTCGCTAGCATTAAAGCGGTCAGTACACATTATCCCTTGCGTGGCGTTTTGAAAGTCAGTAATACGCTTGATTCGTCGCCCTTAATTATTCAAACGCCGCCGCAGCAAGGCACTGCATGGGTTGAGAAACGCGTGCTATCCGCATTAAATCTCAAGTTAGGCGATTCACTTGTTGTAGGCAAAAAAGCGCTCATTATCACCAACATATTGACGTATGAACCCGATAAACGCGGCGACTTTTATAGCTTTTCACCTCGCGTGATGATTCATTTGGACGATTTGCCCGCGACAGGCGTGGTACAACCGGGAAGTCGCGTGAGCTATTATTTTCAATTTGCGGGGGATATGAAA
>JBDLQG010000065.1:0-10873 GCA_039800705.1 Pseudomonadota bacterium | reverse complement strand
CATGCGGGTATTTCTAAAATCGCATTTGTCACAGTTGAACAATAGCAATATAGCTAACGCATTATAAAGTGATGAATTTAAGTTTTCAAGAATCCCTTGTTTAGGCGAATTGTCATAAAATAAACGTACATCAGTTTAAAGTGCGTTCACTATATGTGCTTTAAATGAATTACAAAAAGTCAAATAATCAGCACTGAATGTATAAAATTACGTAATCTTAATATCCATTAATTTTTACTACATTGGGTCAAATATAGATAATATTAGGCATTTACTCTTGTATTTTAAAAATCGTAATAGCGACATAATACATCAAGATTACGCATTATTGCTGTAAACTTTAATAAAAAAGCCCCTGCTACGTAGTACACTGCGTAGCAGGGGCTTTTTTTATCATCAAGACTTTAAAATTTACTGAGCCGCTGGTGAATTAGGTAAATTTACTTCGATATCGGCTTTTTGTTCAAGCGTATTGATTAACGCATTGAATTCACTATCACCAATCGCTTTAGCAATATTTTTAGTCGCTAATGCCGCACGTTTTTTATCTTCTTCCGTCATTGCACCATCTTGCACGTTGCTCAAACTGGCAACCACTTGTTCATGCGAGGGCAAGGCGACACTGAAAATACTTGGTTTATCCGCAACCGGTTTTGCCGCTTTAAAAATAGCTTCATTGAGTACAACATTAAAGTCTTTTTTCATACGCGTTAAGCCAGTGGCTTTTTGCACAGACAATTTATACTCAGCAGCCACTTTCGCAAGCGATTCACCGCCTAATACCTTTGTTTTGATTTCTTTGGCAATATCGGCAGCGTGCTGCTGTGCTTTTTGGGTTTGCAGTGCATTGACCACATCCGCTTTCACTTGCTCTAAAGGCTTATTTTCAGCCACTTTATGTTCAAGCACACGCAACACCACTAAATGCTCAGCATCTAATTCAATAGGCGTGCTATTGGTGCCGTTAATCACTTCATCACTAAACGCCACGCTACGAATTTTTTCATCTGCAGCCACACCTTCACCCGCCGTTTTAGTAAATAAACCCGTTTTTTTCACGGTTAAATTCAACTGCTCCGCAGCGACTTTAATATTATCTGAATTTTGATAACTGATTTCGGTCAACGACTCCGCTTGTTGATAAAATGCGTTTTCAGCTTGTGATTTTTGATACGCTTTTGTTAATTGTGCTTTTACGCTGTCAAACGGTTTCACTTGCGCTGGTGTTAATTCAGTGACTTTAATTAAATGATAACCAAAAGATGACTTGACAGGTGCCGATACGTCGCCTTGTTTGAGCGCTAGAGCTGCGTTATCAAATTCTTTATCCATCACACCTGCACTAAACAAACCTAAGTCACCACCCGCCTTACCGGTCAATTTATCATCAGAAAGCGCTTGCGCTAGACTGGCAAAATCTTTGGTTGCTAATTGCGCTTTAGCTTGCGTGGCTTTTTCTAACGCGGTTTTTTCATCTTGGTTATCGTTTATCTCAAAGAGAATATGACTAATTTTACGACGTTCTGGCGTGCTGTATTGCGCCGCTTGTTCATCATAAAAGGCTTTGAGTTTTTCATCGGTGACTTCAATGGTTTTCGCCATATCATCTAACGTCAATTCAATATATTCAACAGCCATTTGTTCGGGCACTTGATACTGGGTTTGATGCGCTTGATAGTAATCGTTAATATCGCTATCACTTAACGTGACATTCGCGACTGAAACAGGAATGGTGACATACTCAACGTCGCGCGTTTGGTTTTGAATTTTGAAAAAATGTTCTAAGTCGTAAGGCGTTGCAAAACTGCTATCTAAAATACTTTGTTGGAATTGCTCCATGACTAACGCATTTTTGATTTGCGCGACAAATTCACTTGATGACATACGTTGTTGCGCAAGTAATTGTTTGTATTTTTGTTCGTCAAATTTGTTATCAGTCTGAAAGTACGGCAAAGTCTGAATGAAATCACGAATCGCATCGTCAGTAACTGTCAAGCCTTTTTGATGCACATATTGCAATAAGACTTCGTCTTTAATTAATTTTCTGAGCGCTTGAAATTTAATACTTTGCTCGTCCGCCGCAAGTCCACCCAAACTTTGTTGGTATTTTTCATACGCTTTCGTCACGTCACGCTGATAAAAATCTTTTTTGCCAACTGAGGCAACAGGTGCTTCTTGACCATCATTGATGTAATTATTAATTCCCCATAAAAAAAATGGGACACAAATAACCGTCAAAATAACACCTGCAAAAGCCCCTTGTGATTTTTCTCTAATTTTGGTCAACATAAAATAGCTACCTCGATAACTCTTTGTAAGTAAGCAAAAAAAAACCCCGAACCAAAGGTTCGGGGTTTTTAGGTGTTGGCGGAGCGGACGGGACTCGAACCCGCGACCACCGGCGTGACAGGCCGGTATTCTAACCAACTGAACTACCGCTCCAAAGTCTGGTGGGTGCTGAGGGGTTCGAACCCCCGACCCTCGCCTTGTAAGGGCGATGCTCTCCCAGCTGAGCTAAGCACCCGACTTAAGAATCCTTAGTTTACAGCATCTTTTAAAGATTTACCAGCTTTAAATGTTGGCGTTTTAGCTGCTTTAATTGTAATTTCTTCGCCAGACTGCGGATTACGGCCTTTGCGCTCTGCTCTTTCTTTCACTGAATACGTTCCAAAACCCACTAATGCAACGGTATCGCCTGCACTTAATGCGTGTGTGACTGCTGCAATAAAGCCATCCAATGCGCGACCAGAATCCGCTTTGGTTAAACCTGATGATTCCGCAATGGCACTGATCAATTCTGATTTGTTCATTATTTCCCCCTAAGGAAGTGATTTTTAAAATTCTAGGATAGCAAAATGCCGTCATTACTCGTTTCCACGCAGCGCGTGTAAGCCACAGAAACGGTTATATTTATATCAACGCACCCTTTGAGTGTCAAGTAATAAAACCGTTACAGACTTTGATTTCTGTGGCTTACGTCGTTTTTTAGTGTGCGCGAACTTGCGTTCGACTTTTTTTTGTTGACTCAGGTTTCATTTTGTCTATCGGTTCTGCAAAAATCGGTTCACGGGGAACAGGTTGATATTGCAACGCAATTTCCAGCACTTCATCAATCCAACGTACCGGTTTAATCGTTAAGTTTTGTTTAATATTCTCAGGGATTTCCACTAAATCTTTTTCATTGTCTTTAGGGATAATCACCGTCGTAATGCCGCCACGATGCGCTGCGAGTAACTTCTCTTTAAGACCGCCAATGGCCAATACTTCACCGCGCAACGTAATCTCACCCGTCATCGCTACGTTTGCACGAACGGGAATTTTGGTTAATGCAGACACAATCGCCGTACACATTCCAATCCCCGCACTAGGGCCATCTTTTGGTGTTGCACCTTCTGGCACGTGGACATGAATATCGCTATTTTGGAACGCCTCATCGCTAATCCCCAGAACATCGGCGCGACTACGCACAACAGTTACCGCTGCGGCAATGGATTCTTTCATCACATCACCAAGCTTACCCGTCGTTGAATATTTTCCTTTACCGTTAATGACTGCGGTTTCAATGGTTAACAATTCGCCACCAACTGACGTCCACGCAAGTCCAGTAACGCAACCAATTTGATCTTTCTCTTCCGCACTGCCGTAACTATAGCGTCTAACACCCAAATAATCATTGAGATTTTTTGGTGTCACTTTCACTTTTGATTTACGCGGCTTGAGAAGGACATCCTTAACCACTTTTCGGCAAATTTTCGAAATGTCGCGCTCTAAATTACGTACACCTGCTTCACGTGAATAATAGCGAATCATATCGCGCACAGCGTCTTCTGAGATATCGATTTCAGCGTTTTTAAGGCCATTTTGCTTAATTTGTTTTGGTATTAAATAGCGCATGGCAATATTAATTTTTTCATCTTCGGTATATCCGCCTAGACGAATGACTTCCATTCTGTCCAGCAATGCAGGCGGAATATCCATGCTATTCGCTGTCGCTACAAACATCACATCGGATAAATCAAAATCCACTTCTAAATAATGATCGGCAAAAGCACTATTCTGCTCAGGGTCTAGCACCTCAAGCAATGCCGATGCGGGGTCACCACGAAAATCGGTGGCCATTTTATCAATTTCATCGAGCAAAAAGAGCGGGTTGCGCACTTTGACTTTCGCAAGGCTTTGCAAAATTTTTCCGGGCATAGAGCCAATATAGGTGCGACGATGACCACGAATTTCTGCCTCATCACGCACACCACCCAGCGCCATACGCACATACGTTCGGTTCGTTGCCCGTGCAATAGATTCGCCAAGTGATGTCTTGCCGACTCCTGGCGGTCCCACTAAGCAAAGAATAGGCCCTTTGAGTTTATCGACACGCTGTTGCACCGCGAGATACTCTAAAATGCGCTCTTTGACCTTTTCAAGGCCAAAATGTTCTTCGTTCAAAATAGCTTCAGCAGCGGCAAGTTCGCTTTGCACATCTGTTGTATTCACCCAAGGAACACTCACCATCCACTCAATGTAATTACGCACCACCGTCGCCTCTGCTGACATGGGTGACATCATTTTCAATTTATTGAGTTCTGCAAAAGCCTTATTTTTAGCTTCTTCGGGCATTTGGGCATCATTGATTTTCTTCGTTAAGTCATCAACCTCTGTTGCCGCTTCATCCATTTCGCCTAATTCTTTATGAATGGCTTTAATTTGCTCATTTAAATAATATTCACGCTGATTTTTATCCATCTGCTGCTTCACACGCACGCGAATACGTTTTTCGGTTTCGAGTAAATCCACTTCGGAGCCCATGAACGCCATCAACATTTCAAGACGCTGCCCGATATCCATCATTTCCAAAATGAGCTGTTTATCGGATACTTTCAAGGTCATGTGCGCGGCCATCGTATCGGCTAGGCGACTGGCATCATCAATCTCAGACAACGCGCTAAGCACTTCAGCGGGAATTTTATTGTTGAGTTTGACATAATTCTCAAATGAGCTCAGCGCTGTGCGCTCTAAAACGTCTTTTTCATGCTCATCCAAATTATAAGTTTCCTCAACATCATCGACATGTGCGCAGAGAAAACCATCATGTTTTTGATATTCAACCACCCGAGAGCGCTCTTCACCCTCCATCAAAACCTTCACCGTACCATCGGGTAGTTTGAGCATTTGAAGAACGTTAGCTAACGTTCCTACTTCATATAAATCCGAAATTTCAGGTGAATCAATATCGGCTTCTTTTTGAGCAACAAGCAACACCTGCCCGTTTTCTTTGATCGCATTATTAAGTGCGTCAATTGACTTGTCACGCCCAACAAACAAAGGAATGACCATGTTGGGATATACCACCACATCACGCAGCGGCAATACAGGAATAAGCGTTTGATTGGACGTTAATTTAGTCATATTGTTCTATGCCATTTAAAAATTATTAAGTGTTGAAATAAACTATAGGGCAATTTATTTGAAAAACAAGTCGTTTTTGATTTTTTTACGCATAAAAAAAGGACGCTTGTCTAAAAAGCGTCCTTTTTTGCATTAAGCCAAACGCCTATTAATTTTCGGCGGCAGCTTTTTTCGTTTTGCGTTCGGTTTTGTAAATAAGTGTAGGTTCATTATTTCCCAAAATGACGTCTTTATCAACAATCACTTTTTCTACATTGTCAGCTGAAGGCAATTCATACATCGTATTGAGTAGTACATTTTCAACAATCGTACGCAATCCGCGAGCGCCTGTTTTACGCTCCATGGATTTTTGTGCAATCGCTGAAAGTGAATCATCGCTAAATTCAAGCTCTGCGCCTTCCATTTCAAATAAATGTTTGTATTGCTTAATTAACGCATTTTTAGGTTGCGTTAAAATCTGAATTAAGGCCGCTTCATCCAGTTCTTCAAGTGTTGCAATAACGGGCAATCGTCCAATAAATTCAGGGATTAAACCGTATTTTATTAAATCTTCCGCTTCAACTTCAGCAAATAATTGACCAATATTTTTGCTATCATCTTTTGTTTTGACTTCAGCAGAAAAACCGATGCCGCCCTTTTCAGAACGTGCTTGAATGACTTTATCTAAACCAGAAAAAGCACCACCAACAATACACAACATCTTTGCGGTGTTGACTTGAATGAATTCTTGATTAGGATGCTTACGGCCGCCTTGTGGCGCAATGGATGCAATCGTTCCTTCAATCAATTTCAACAGGGCTTGTTGTACACCTTCACCAGATACATCACGTGTAATGGAGGTATTTTCAGATTTTTTAGAAATTTTATCGATTTCATCGATGTAAACAATGGCTGATTCAGCCTTCTCGACATCATAATCACATTTTTGCAAAATTTTCTGAACAATATTCTCAACATCCTCACCTACATAGCCCGCTTCGGTAAGCGTCGTCGCATCAGCAATAGTGAAAGGGACGTTTAGTAAACGAGCAAGCGTTTCTGCAAGCAATGTTTTACCCGATCCAGTAGGACCAATGAGCAAAATGTTACTTTTCGCTAATTCAATTTTATTCTTTTTGGATTTATTATTTTTGTTACGCAGACGCTTATAGTGATTATAAACTGCCACAGCTAACGTTTTTTTCGCGCGATCTTGGCCGATAACGTAACCGTCTAATTCATCTTTAATTTCTTTAGGTTTTGGCAAGCTACCTTCATTAAGCGTAGTGAGTTCGCTTAATTCTTCACGCAAAATATCGTTGCAAAGCTCAACACATTCATCGCAGACATAAACCGAAGGGCCTGCGATCATTTTTCTTACTTCACCTTGACTTTTGCTACAAAAAGAACAATAGATAATTTTGTCGTCATCATAATCTTTATCTTTACTGCTCATAATCGCCTTTCCTTTAATTTGAAATCGCGTGAATATACGGTTACTTTCTATCGATTATCGTCGAACGATCGGTTAATACTTGATCAATTAAACCATAGGTTACCGCATCTGTTGCACTTAAAAAATTATCACGGTCGGTATCGCTTTGCACTTTTTTTAATGTTTGCCCTGTATGATGCGATAGCACACGATTTAATTTTTCTCTAATCAATAAAATCTCTTTCGCGTGAATATCAAAATCGGATGCTTGCCCCGAGAAACCGCCTAACGGTTGATGAATCATCATGCGTGAATGCGGTAAACAATAGCGTTTTCCTTTTGCGCCACCTGTCAATAAAACCGCACCCATACTCGCTGCCTGACCAATACACATCGTACTCACATCAGGTTTAATAAATTGCATGGTGTCGTAAATTGACATACCCGCTGTCACAGAACCACCCGGAGAATTAATATAGAGATGAATGTCCTTATCAGGATTTTCTGATTCTAAAAACAACAACTGCGCGACAACAAGATTTGCCATGTAATCTTCAACTTGCCCCACTAAAAAGATAACACGTTCTTTAAGCAGGCGAGAATAGATATCAAAAGCACGCTCACCACGTGCAGTTTGTTCCACGACCATAGGCACTAGGCCACCAGCAGACTGTGCTGCCATCATTTGCGCAAGTTGTTGTGAATACATAAGGGTTCCGAAAAAATTAAGCGTTATTCATCACAGTGTCAAAATCGACGTTTTCAGTAGTAACTGTTGCTTTTGCGAGCAACCAATCAACCACCTGTTGATCCATTACCGCCTGTTTTACATCTGTTAATCTGTTTTCATCTTTGAAATACCACTCAATTACTTGAGCTGGTGTATCGTAGCTTTGTGCCATTTCCTCTACACGCGCACGCACTTGTGCTTCGTCAGCAACTAAATTATGCTGATGAATAATTTCGCCTACAACCAGATTCAACGTGACTCTTTTTTGCGCCTGCTCTTCAAACTGCTCACGTGACAAATTCAACAAATTCATATCAATGTTGTTTTTCTTAGCCATATCTCTATAAGGCTTGAGCAATTCTTCAATTTCAGCATCAACAAGACTTTTTGGCAACGTAACGGTGACTTTATCGTAGAGTGCACTCAGCAATGATTGTCTAACATTCGCGGCTAATTTTGCCTTTAACTCGCGCGTCATGTTTTCTTTAATATCATTGCGGAAACTTTCAATTGTGCCGTCTTCTGTACCATAAGATTTAATAAACTCGGCATCAATATCAGGAAGCACTGAACCTTGAACATCCGTCACTTCAATTGTGAATTCTGCAGGTTTACCTGCTAATTTTTCGTGTGGATAATCGGCTGGAAAATCAATGGTAAATGTTTTCGTATCACCGGGTTTAACACCTTTTAAATGATCTTCAAATCCAGGAATCATTTTACCTTCTCCAATTTCTACATCATGCCCTTCTGATGTACCATTGGTGAAATTTTCACCTTCGCTGATACCTGAAAAATTAATCGTCACGCGATCAAATTTTTTCGCCGCACGCTTAACAGGTTTCCATGTTTTACGTTGTGTTTGCAATTTCACGAGCATCGCATCAACATCGCTTTCTTCAACGCTTGCTTCTTGTTTTGTGATGGCAAAGTTATCAACGTTTTCAAGTGTCACAACAGGATACACTTCAAAGTCGGCTGTATAGCTGAAGTTGGCCGTATTATCGGTCACATCAATATGTGGGTAACCCGCTGGATTTAATTCTTTTTCTTTCAGCGCGTCAAAGTAGCTTGATTGAATAAGATCTGAGATGACCTCATCACGCACTTTTGAACCAAACATTTTTTTAATTATCGTCAAAGGTACTTTACCACGACGAAAACCATCAACACGAGCTGTACGGGTTAACTCTTGTAAGCGTGGAGCCATTTTCTCTAAAACAACGGCCTCAGCCAAAGTTACGGTCATTTTCCGGCCTAATTCTGAAGTTTGTTCAACAGAAATTTCCATTTATCTCTTCCCCACACGTTTTTTGAAATTTAAATAATATGGCTTGCCCACTAGGCAAACTGGTGACTAAAGTTAAGACTAACTTTGATTGTATAATTATTTTTTGGTACGAATGGAGAGACTCGAACTCTCACAGGGTTACCTACAGGAACCTAAATCCAGCGCGTCTACCAATTCCGCCACATTCGCATTCTAAAAATTGAGCGGTTATTATAGCCGCATTAAGGACTTAGCAACAAGTGCTAATTCGAATCATTATAGCTAATATTCACATAAAAAGCGATAGTTAAAACACGTATGTGCATTTTTACACTCTAGCAAGCCAAAATCGATGACGTGCAGAATGGAAATAACATTGATTTTATAGCAGTAATTTGATGATTAATCTATTACTTACTATTAAACTAAATCAATATATTCTTGCTTTAGGTGCAATCATTTCGACATCATTTGTTAATGTATATAAATGCACAGGACGATAATCGATTTTTACATGATCATTTTGCAACCATGTGAGCGTATGTTTTAACCAATTTTCATCATCACGTAAAGCATAATCTTCTCGCGCATGCCCCCCGCGACTTTCATGACGATTTGCAGCACTATGAATAGCTACGGTAGCTTGTGCGAGTAAATTATCAAGCTCTAAGGCTTCAACTAAGTCTGTATTCCAAATAAGCGATCTATCCGATAAACCGATATGCGCAAATGAATCGCTAATTGCTTTCATATCAGAAATGCCCTCATCAAGGGTTGATTGCGTTCTAAAAACAGCGGCTTTGCTTTGCATCGTTTTTTGCATAGCAACGCGAACATCCGCTACTTTTTCATCACCATTTGCTTGACGTATTCGCTCAAATCGCTCGAGTGAATGCACATAAAGATGTGAAGACAACGCTTTATGAGATTGATTCGGTGATATTTTCTCCGCGCAACGGAGCGCAGCTGCTCGACCAAAAACAACTAAATCGAGTAATGAATTTGACCCTAGTCTATTCGCGCCATGAACAGATACACATGCAGCCTCACCTATTGCCATCAACCCGTCTACCACTTTATCCGGATTTCCATTCGCTAACGTGACCACTTCGGCGTGATAATTCGTGGGAATGCCACCCATGTTATAGTGAACGGTAGGCAATACGGGTATAGGTTGCTTAGTGACATCCACTCCTGCAAAAACACGTGCTGTTTCAGAAATGCCCGGTAAACGCTCATGAATCAATGCGGGTGGCAAATGCTCTAAATGCAAATAAAGATGATCTTTTGATTTGCCAACACCCCGCCCCGCATTGATTTCCATCGTCATTGCGCGACTAACTACATCTCGAGAGGCCAAATCTTTTGCATTAGGTGCATAACGCTCCATGAAGCGCTCACCTTCTGAATTGGTTAAGTACCCACCTTCCCCACGTGCACCCTCGGTAATTAAACATCCCGCACCATAAATGCCCGTTGGATGAAATTGGATAAACTCCATATCTTGCAAAGGCAATCCAGCACGCAACACCATCGCATTGCCATCTCCTGTTACCGTATGCGCAGATGTGCACGAAAAATACGTCCGACCGTAACCACCTGTTGCCAAAATAGTGCTATGCGCTTTGAAAATATGCAATGTGCCATCGTCTAAGCACCACGCTAACACACCGCGACAAGCGCCATCCTCCATAATTAAATCGAGTACGATATATTCAATGAAAAATTCTGCGTGATGCTTTAAAGACTGTTGATAGAGCGTATGCAGAATAGCATGACCGGTTTTGTCTGCAGCAGCACACGTCCGTTGAGCTTGGCCTTGCCCATAATGCGTAGTCATTCCACCAAAAGCACGTTGATAAATTTTGCCATCTGCTGTGCGCGAAAATGGCACACCATATCGCTCAAGCTCAATCACCGCAGGAATGGCTTCACGACAAAGATACTCAATCGCATCTTGATCACCTAGCCAATCTGATCCTTTAACGGTATCGTAAAAATGAAAGCGCCAGTCGTCTTCCCCCATATTTCCTAAAGCCGCACTAATACCGCCTTG
>JBDLQG010000064.1:0-11009 GCA_039800705.1 Pseudomonadota bacterium | reverse complement strand
AAGTGGAATCAACTGCCCCAAAAATAGGCTTACCCTCGGCTAACCATTGATAAGAAACTTCTTTAGGCATGCCATCAACATCTTTTAAATTATGAAATACGTTGAGTGTTTCTCCCTGGGCAATTGTACCTTCGACAATGACATCGCCAGTAGGTAAATTATTGCTGATTTCCACTAAATTTGTTGAGCTTGAGGTAACCGATTCCATTGTACCGCCACCGTCCGTATAACTTGCTTTAACGGTAATTTTTTTACCCGTTTGGGCGTTTGTCAAAGCGAGTGTTGAATCAGAAGCGCCTGAAATTTCTACATCATCGGCGTACCATTTATAGGAAACCGTGCCTAATCCATCAATATCGCCTAACGTATTTGACGCAGTAAGAATTTGCCCCTGTTTAGATACCCCTGTAATCGTAACAGTACCTGTAGGTACATCATTTACATTCCCAATGGCAGTGGTTGCATTTGATATTGCTGACTCTAGCGTATTTCCGGCATCAGTGTAACTAGCCTTGACTGTTACCACTTTACCTACTTGAGCTTGAGTCAAGGTGAGTGATGACGTCGTTGCGCTGGCAATTTCAGCACCACCCGCTAACCATTTGTACGTCACAACACCAAGTCCATCTAAATCTGCAAGTGTGTTTGTCGCTATTAGTGTTTGCCCTTGGGTTGGTGAACCTGAAATGGTGACACTGCCTGTAGGAGAGTCATTTACATTTGTGACCACTACCGTCTGAGTTGATGCAACGGATTCAAGTGTATTACCACCATCCATATAATTTGCTTTAACGTAAATTACTTTACCTACTTGCGCCTGCGTCAACGTAAAAGCGGATGTTGTCGCTCCCGAAATTTCAAGGCCATCCGCTAGCCATTTGTAGGAAACTGTCCCCAATCCATCAGCATCGCCCAATGTATTGGATGCTGTGAGAACTTGCCCCTGCTCTGGTTTGCCTGAAATGACTACGCTGCCTGTAGGCGCATCATTTATATTCACAATTTCTGGCGTTGCATTCGATGTCATTGACTCAGGCGTATTTCCAGTATCAGTATAGCTAGCCTTAACAGTAATCGTTTTACCTACTTGAGCTTGTGTCAAAGTGAATGTAGGCATTGTTGCACCAGCAATTTCAGCACCACCCGCTAACCATTTGTATGATACGATGCCAAGCCCATCTGCATCTGCCAAAGAATTTGAAGCCACCAGCGTTTGCCCTTGGGTTGGTGAACCTGAAATGGTGACACTGCCTGTAGGTGAATCATTGACATTAGTTATCGTCACATTTTGAGCTGAACTAATCGATTCAAGTGTTTTGCCGCTATCGGTATAACTCGCTTTAACGGTGATTACTTTGCCAACAAGTGATTGTGTTAAACCTAAAATGGAAAAAGTTTCACCAAAAATATCAACGCCATTTGCCATCCATTGATAAGTCAAAGCACCTACGCCATCAGCATCTTTAATGTCATTGGTAGCTGTGAGTTGTTGCCCCTGTGTTGCAGTACCTGAAAAAGTGACACTACCAGTCGGGTTGTTATTTGTCGCCATGAACACTTGCCTCACTTAATTACTTAATCTGAAAATAAAGTAACTATAACTAACCTCTCATGGCAAAAAAACGACCGTGCACCAAAACTGTGACCTAACACACACTTTTAAAAAATATATTTTTTAGGTGCATTTTTTATAGTAAAATTTTTACAACAAATTACTTAAATAAGCCATGTGATATAAATATGAAAATAAAATTTATGTTCTATTGAAAGTAGAAAATGCGCTATTTGTACGGAATAAATGGTGGAATTTTAGAGCTATATTGGTTCGAAAAAACTATTGCTGAATCTGGATTGCTGTTGATAATGCAAAATGATTCATCAACTGCCAAATGAGTTTGCGCGACACACAAACAGGTCAAAAGTTGTGAAAAACCATTAAAAATCACAAAATAATTCATGTCATGACAGATTTCGAGTCCCTATGAAAAATTCTTCCTAAGTCACTTCATGCCCAATGTAATAAGACTACGGAGGCTATATGTTTAGGCATTTTCTTGCTAGACTAAAATCAAAATACTGTAGCAAAATTAAGGTTATACTTAAATGGAATGGTCAATTCGAATTCATATTTAATTAACAATGCCTTATTGCAAGCCTGCTAGATTATAAATCTTACCTATTTTTAACTAAATTGTGGTTTAATTGATCAACAAAATTTGATCACAACAAAAATTATAAAACACATGAAAAAAATAACACTATTAGCCTTATTAATGATGCTATTTACATCAAACGCTTTTGCTGAATATCACGCAGAAGGTGAAATTATTGGTTATGTTACACACAGTCTTGGCAAATTTCTTCCAAGTGTTTTCAAACCAGAACAAAAAATAGTGCATTCAGTTAGGCAAAAAGACGGCAAAGTGTATAAAATGAGACGCATTTTTCAAGATTCTGAAGTTGAACTGAATGGCCAAGGTGAATGTATTGTTCATCCCGATCATGAGCCTATTCTTCTAGGCCTAACTCCTGAGGGGCATTATGAAGAACTTCATGTCAAGTACCTCAAATTTTTGTGTACAAAAGAGTAAGATGCAAGAATAAAAAATACGATTCACGTATTTAGACGACACATTTTTCATTGTGTCGTCTCTTTGCCAATTAATTAAAGACTATCAAGCAAACCACTTTGACGTTCAATATCTTGAACATAGCGTAAAATGGCACCCTCAATAGATTCGGGTAAATCCAAAAATTCCACGCCAATATGATCTTCGAATTCATTCCCACTAGGATCAAGTACCGACCCTTCTATCGAATTGACAGTCACGACTTTGAACGAAACCTCAATTGTTACATGTGGTAAATGTAGTAATCGGTCACGATAAAAGGCACCAACAGGTAGATAATATGAAAACTCAGGATCAATATTGATTAATTGACAGCCTGACATACTCACGTTAACCAAATTAAAACGCATCACATTGGCTAATTTAGGACTTGGATGCGCTGGATGCGCCTCGAGTTCTTCTTCAAATTTTTGTCGTGCCACATTGGCCTTCATCTTTGAGGCTGGGCCCATTTTAGAATAAGCACGTTGCCATGCTAATTTTTCATCAATAATTTGTGTTTGAATATTAGCAATCAGTTTTTGTTCAATTTTTGCAATGGCTAATCCGTAAGCTTCTTTTTTTTCTTATTTAGCATCTTCATCGGGCTGATTAAGAACAATTTCAATATAGGCACCATCAAGCGTTGGGCAATCGACGCGGTAATATTCACGTCGGTTGTACCAATAAAGTTGATAAGGGATATCAATCATAAAACAATCACTTCCCTTATATTTGCTTTTTCTTACGTGATCCACATGAAAAGACACTTGAATACCATTAAATACCGTATTGAAGTGTGGCTTTTTAATGTTGACGAGTTTTTTGTTTAAATACTCAGAAGAACCGTAATCCAAAACGATGGTACTATCTTGATGATTGATAGCAATTAAAACAGTTAATAATGTTTCTTTACCGCCTAATGACACTGATACATTACATTTATTTTTTACAAGCATAGCGAGGTTATTCACTATCATTGCTCGATTGTGTATCATTGCGGAGTCTTGAGACATTGTGTATCACCTATTTTTTTAAAATAAACAGTTTAGTGCTTTTGATGCAAGTAGCTTAACTAACTGAAATTTCACGAGTTCCAAGTAATAATAAAAACAGACTTTTACCGCGATTTTCTTCTGCTTTCCAGCGTACATTACCAATTTGGACTTCTGTACCAACAAAAACGCCTCTATCGATTACTATTCTTGCATTCTCCGACACAGCTAAATTTTCCGTTAATTCTTCTATCTCAACTTTGAGTTTTTTAATGTCAATTTTGATTTTACTGAGTGTTCGATGTAATTTTGCAATCATTCTATCGGTTGTTTTTTCAGGATGATCATCGTAGAAAGCGAGCAACGTACCAATGTAAACAAGTTCATCTTGCTTAGCCATTAAATCCTCTTTCATATCTACAAGACGTTTTTGTAGATAGGGATTGATACCAACTTGAAGTTGGGTTCTAATGCCTGAACGCGCTCCCACTACAGCCGCTTTGAGTTGTATCAATGCACAGCTACTTCCGCCGATAATAGACGATTTATTACTGCTATTTTTTGCGCCAGCAAAAATTTTATTGCCTGCCATCAATTCGGTATTTAACGCATACTTTGAAATGGCAATGTCATAGCCCGCTTCAATATGATAATTTTCAACAAATTCTACAATCACCGAACCACGCGCAACGATTTTTTGCGTGTCGTTATTTTCATCACTAGGCTGTTCAGCACCTTGCACACCATTTTTGATGATGATATCCGCGTTAGAAAATAATTGACTAGATCCCATGACGCCGCCCTTAATAATAAGACCACCCATGGATTTGATAGTTGCACCAATGACATTACCGTTAATAATCACATCTTCGAGTGCCTCAATAGTCATGCCTTCTACTACATCACCTTTGACAATCACCGATCCGTCAAAATTTACGTTACCCGTTGAGAAATCTACTGTATCAAGTGTTAAAATTGAAGATACCGTCATGCCATTAGGGACTGGCACGGGTTGACCTGTTACTGACGACAGTAATTGATTTTCATCTTCTGGATTAACGTAAACCCCTGTCATGTCTTTCGAGAAGGGAATATTTTCACCAATTCTGGGTTGAATCACTTCACCAAAGACACTATGACCTTCTTTACCTTGAATAGCAGGAATGCGCTGCATGACAACAGAATCTTTGCGAACCACAGGAATTTCGCCCAATTCACGGTAATCAGCTACGCCATTTTCGTCAATTTTGGGTTTGCGCTCGTGCGCTTCGGGCATCGTACTTTTGAATTGAGAATCAATGCCATCAATGGCTCTCACACCTTCAGCAATAAGGAAATCCGTGCAATACCCCTTGTCAATAATTTCTTGTAGTTTTTCTGTGTCTACAATGCCATAAGTCACTTCTTTTTCTTTTAATGCTTTTTGGATGGTAGAAAGTGTGGCTTCTTTCCCTCCAAAACTAGGCGTTAAAGTCAAACGTGCCCGTAACTTATCATCTGATACCGTAATTAGACACGTTGCGTCTCGACGCTCACCAATTTCATATTCAAACGCCTCCGCTTTCTCATTATTGTATCGATTCACTAATTCAGCTAAAGAGGCTTCATTCACGAATAAATGTGCTAATTGAGCTTCTTCTATGCGTTTTTTAACGGCATCAATTGTTAAATTATCCAGCTTATCAGCCGCAGGTGTGAAAACAGCAAGTAATTTGCGTTCACTTTTACTTAACTTAATTTCTAAGCCATTTTGATTTGTCATTTCAGTATCGTCTCGTTATATTTTTATTCATTAATTGCTGCATTACGCTTATTGTAATGATTGGTATGACCTTGTTTTCTCTTTACTTGAGAATTACTCTACTCGACTCGATGTATCTTATCAAAATTTTTTATCATATCATCTCCTTGGTTTACAAAATCAATTTTGATATCTTTTTGATATCAATGCCGTATCGCAGTTTCCATTTCATTTGCACAGAATTTAAAACGCAACAGCACGCGCTCACGCTCCATTGCGTCATGACTGTGATAATAAAAATAATCGTCTACGCTCCAGATAAAAATGTGACTGTCTTGCACTATGACAACATCATTTCCTGTGCGCTGTCCGATTTGCATTTGCTCATATACCCCTAACTCACACATCAAAGCAATAATCGTGCTACTTTCGTTCATCATAAAGGTTAATGTTTCAGATAAATGATCAATCATGCTGTTTTTATCCTTTATTACACCCTATTGGAATCATCCACGACGCACTGGGTTTTGTTTCTTTGATGTAATCTGCGACGGGAATTTTTTCACCTGTTAACGATTCAATGTCACGCACAGTCACAAGATAATGATCTATTTTGTTGCGCGTAGCGTCTTGTGAGTTGGGAACTATCCATGCGATAGCCTTTTCATCTTGACCGCTACCACGCACGATCACCTTCCAAAATGCGTCTGGTGTTTTGATACCATGCGATGTCACAAAAAAATCATCCGTAGCATCATTTCCCCAAATAACACCTCCAATGACGAGCAATTCTGATATATCACGGTAACATTCTGTAATTTCCTCGGTTACAAGCCAAGCACCTCGATTCATATTAGCGGCTTGTGGGAGGATATTTGTCATATTATTGGTTGCTTTAATGGCAGAAGATGACGCATCTAAATGATTTGCAGGTACAAGATGCCCACGATCGTAATGGTGACCGTACGCATTAGCGGTTATTTGTTGGCAATTTGCAGGCACCTTGGGGTCAAGAGAAAATTTCTTTGCTCTTGGAAAATTGCCAGTATCGTGTTGCGCGTTATATTGAAATTTAATGGCACCATGTTGCTTACAATCCAACCAGACGCTAAATCCATCATAATCGACTTTTATCACTTCAAGATTAAATAGATTGTGATTCATCGACTTACAATGATTCGATGAATAATCTTTGCGACCATCTTGACAAATAAATTGATTATCTTTGCAGTGATTCACTCCCCCTTTTTTCTCCAAACAAGACTGACTTACTGCAATATGGCTAAACGCAAGCAACAACAAAATAGATAGAATTTTAATCATGAAGATTTTGATAGAGAGCTGTCAATAATATTGAGGTAGATTTTATCAAAATTACGCAGCTGGTCTTAGCTATTTATATCAATCCTTTCTAGTTTATCTCTATTTTGTCTGGTAACACGCTCGTTTTAATTACCTCTTTCGTTTTCAATGCGTCTTGCAATGTCAACAAATTTACTGAACGATCATTAAAAACTAAACTATTCAACGCAAAATTTCTGTGAAAGTGTGTCATTTAGACCAAAAAAGTAATATTCGTCTTAACGATAGAGCCAAACACGGAGCATTGAAAGCAAGCGATCCACATCAACAGGTTTTGTCAAATAATCTGACGCGCCAGCTTCAATGCAATGAATTCGATCTTCTTTCATGGCTTTTGCGGTCAGCGCAATAATTGGCAGTGAGAAAAAGGCTTCTTCTGCACGGATAAGGCGAATTAGCTCAAGTCCGTTCATTTTGGGCATCATGATATCGGTAATCACGAGATCAAACGGCAGTGCATTTTTCGATAACTCCAGTTGTTCTAAGGCTTCCGCGCCACAACTTGCAGCAGTAATCAAAATTCCTCGCTCCTCAAGTACCGCCGAGAGTGAAAAAATATTACGAATATCATCATCCACAAGTAATACACGTTTACCCGAAAATAACGCATCCTTATCATGCAGTGACAGTAACATTTGTTTGGCTTTATCGGGCAAACTCGCCACTGCTCGGTGTAAAAATAAACGTGCTTCTTCAAGTAAACGCTCATCTGAGCGAACATTTTTAATAATGACGCTGCTGGTATAATACTGAATACTTTCGTATTCTTTGCGCGTCAATTCACGCCCTGTATACACAATCACTGGTGGCAAATCTAATTGACTTGAGGAGCGAATATGCTCAAGTAATTGAGCACCTGTCATGTCTGGCAACCCTAAATCAAGCACCACTAAATCAAACACGATTTTTTCGATTTTGTTTAATGCGACCTGACCATTTTCAGCAATATGAATCTCTAAGCCATCCTCACCGAGCAATTGCTTAATCGATAACGCTAAACTCGCATCATCTTCAACCACTAACACTTTTTTAAGTGTATTACCTTGCATTTTGGAAATGGCCGCTAACGCATCTTCTAATTGCTCTGCTGTAACGGGTTTTCCAAGAAAATCAATCGCGCCATGGAACTTAGTCGTGTCATAAGCTTCATTTGCTGAGACGACATAAACTGGAATATGCGAAATTTCGAGCGTTTCTTTAATATGTACAAGTACTGTCCATCCGTTTTTGTCGGGAAGTTCCATATCTAAAAATACGCCACTCAATTTATACTCCGAAATGAGCATCAACGCATCTTGCGCGGTCGAGGCAACAAGATATTTGTTGCGATTTTCTTTACATAAATTGGCCAAAATCTGTGCAAAAATAGGATCGTCTTCCACAATTAAAATGACGCAATCTTCCTGCGTAATGGTGTCACGGTCATCGAGAATAGCAGCAACGGGAGTATGGTTGACAGCAACGCTAGCAACGGGAAAATGGGACGGCTGACTGAGATTTCGTCTTTTCTCACCTATCGACGCTGTGGAATTTTGCTCTTCATTCGTGTTGACAACCCCTTCAAGTGGGAGATAAAACTTAAATGTACTACCGACATTCAATTCAGAAGTTAATTGAATGTCACCGCCTAGCAAACGCACGAGTTCACGCGAAATACTTAGGCCAAGTCCTGTTCCCCCATATTGGCGGCTAATCGAACCATCAGCTTGCTGAAATGCTTCCCAAATAGCGAGTTGACTTTCTTCTGAAATACCAACGCCCGTATCCCGTACACTAAACATGAGGGTATTTTCAGCGTTAAGTCGCTTATTGGTAAAATGGACATTTTTAGGTGTAGATTCAATACGCAAGAAAACACCGCCTTGCAATGTAAATTTAAACGCATTTGACAGAAGATTGCGTAAAATTTGCCCTAATCGCTGTGAGTCGCTGCGTAAATATTTAGGGACATCAGGCGTTATTTCAACCGAGAAATCAAGGCCCTTGTCTTCAGCTACGGGTCGATAAAGCGATTGTATCTGTGAAGCGATATCCGATAGCGTCACATTTTCCATAATCGCTTTTTCGTGACCGGATTCAATTTTAGATAAATCTAAAATATCATTAATAATGCGCAGTAAATCATTGCCACTTTGGTGCATGATTTTGGCAATTTCAATTTGTTTATCGTTTAAATTGCCTTCGTGATTATCAGCGAGCGAACGTGAGAGGAGCAGCATCGAATTGAGCGGTGTGCGCAGTTCGTGGCTCATATTGGCTAAAAATTCGCTTTTGTATTTTGACGCGACTTCTAACGCATTGGCTTGGCGAGTCAAATCACTTTGGACTTCTTCGAGCAAACTATTTTTGAGTTCAATCTCATCACGTTGACGCTCAAGCGCCGCTGTTCGTCCTTCCAATTCTTCATTGGTTTGCTGCAACTCTTCTTGTTGCATTTTGAGTTTTTGCTCACTGAGTTGCAGAGCTTGAGATTGCTCCTCTAATTCTTCATTAGTTTGTTGCAATTCTTCGTGCTGCATTTGAAGGCGCTGCTCGCTTTCCTGCAACACTCTAGCTTGCTGTTCTAATTCTTCATTGGTTTGCTGCAACTCTTCTTGTTGTAATTGTAAGCGTTGAGCAAGTTGTTGACTTTCCTCTAGTAAAACTTGTGTACGCGATACGGACTCAGACACAATAATGGCCATGCCAATGCTATCTACAGCTAAATTGAGCAAATCCAATGTTTGCTGATTAAATTCCTCTAAACTACCCAGTTCAAGCACCCCTTTAAGCATACCTTCATGCAAAATAGGAAGCACCAATACATTGCGTGGCAGCACTTGGCCAATTGAAGAGGTAATACGTGCGTAGTCATCAGGTAAATTGGTAAGCAAAATAAAGCGTTTCTCAAGCGCGGCTTGCCCAACTAAACTTTCACCTAAGGCAAATTGTTGTGATAGATTTTTACGAAATTCATAAGCATAACTGCCTGTAAGTACTAATTTTTTATCGTCTTCATTCCATAAATACATCGCCCCAATTTGCGCATTGACATAGTTTGCTAAATAGGAAACCACTTGATACGTTAAATCCGCCAATGACATATCACCACGAATGCGCTCAGATAATTCAGATATCCCTGTTTTAAGCCAGTTCTGGCGCTGTATTTCTCGCGTTGAAAGATCAATAATGCTAGCAACGTTATTAATGGCATCTTTAATGCGATTATGGTCGCCTTTGAAATCTTCTGTAATACGGGCGCTAAAATCACCATTAGCAATTTGTTGTAAGGTAATGGCTTGTGCATTAATAGGGCTAACGGCTTCGTCTAAAATGGTATTTAAACCAATAATAATTGTTTTCCATTCGCCAATATATTCTTCTACGGGTGCGCGACGGCTTAAATCGCCTTGCTGCGAATCATCCACAATTTGTTGGATGTCTTTTGTAAAATTGATCAGTGTATTTTGTAATAACTGGATTGAGCCAAATAAAATACCTAACTCATTCTTTTCCTCTACCTCAATTTTAAAACGTAAATCACCGTTAGCAATGGCTTGACTTGCCTGCTGTATGGTATTAATTGCCACTGTCATGTTACGAACAATGGCGTAAACAAGTAAAATGCCAAAAACAAATAACACAGTGACACTTAAAAAAAGCGCCAACATTGACCAATTAAGCACAGACTCTGAGCTGATACCTTTTTCTTGAATACGTTCTTTTTGAAATGTACTGTTTGTATTGATTTCTGTTAGCCACTTTGTTATCAAGGGTGTCGCTGTTTTAAGCATTAATGTTTTCGCTTCATCATCTTTGTTGACACGAGCGAGGAGCAATATGCGATTATTGATATCTTCTGCAGCTAAAGACGCCGCCGCAATATCGTCGAAAATAATTTTCTCTTTTTCGCTAGAAGGCAAGTATTTTAAGGCCTTCCAAGCGTTGTTGTAATTTAATCGTGCTTCAGAAATTTTGTTTTCGGTTTCTTTTATAGCGTCAATATCGTCAAGCATCACTATCGTACTGATGTCGCGTGATACTGTATTTACCGAATTTAAGAGCGTATTACTCAATTCGAGTTTCGCGTTGCTGTTATAAATAATTTCTTCCAAATTTGAATGGCTTTTTTTGATGCCAAACCAACCAATAAAGGCAACGCTTAGAATAAATAATCCTAAAAATCCAAAACTTAATTGGAGTTTTGATTTGATTGACATAATATTGACTCGATATATTTATTGTAGATGGACTAATTATTTTCAACAGGCAACATAATTTGAAAATGAGTGCCTTTTCCTAATTCAGAGCTGATGAGAATGT
>JBDLQG010000063.1:0-11304 GCA_039800705.1 Pseudomonadota bacterium | reverse complement strand
CCATCAGTGGGTCTTACATCCCAGCCTAACCCAACCACTAGATTAGAGAGGGTAGGGTCTGTTTTACTTAAACTGAGATTCGCGCCTTTATTTAATGAAATAGCCATATTGAAATTCCTCGTAGATTTACTTAAAGAAAGAGCAATATAAACGACGTGAATGACAGGTTATGTCATTTTGATAAAAAATGTTATGTTGGTTGACGTTTTAAAATTTTCATAATTTGATTTTCTGAATTTGTTTTAATTCTAAATTCAACACGACGAGAGAGTTTAGTGTCTTCATTTCCATTCACCTTTTGTCGTGTTCGGTTGTTTTTGCCATAGTGTTTTGTTTGCGTTGTGTTGAAAGAGTAATGAAAACGATAACACGCAGCCATGACAGGTTATGTCATTTTATGAAAAAAACGGATTACTGGTAAGGACGAAGAAAATAGATTATGTTTATTCTCTCCATTTGTTTGAATGCTAAAAAAATGCTATTTTTAGCCTAAATGAGAAGAATTTTCGTAACTAAAAAAATATAAACTTGTCACGCATAGACGTTTAAGCAAAGCGATAGTTGCTTTCATAGTTATATTTTTAATGATATAAGGGGCATTATGACCAAAAAAAGAGCTAAAAAGTCGCTGAAAAGTGACGTATTAAGCGTACACAATTCAGTGGTTCAAAATCCTGTTGCCAAGTTTGCACATCACTTTAATAACGCTGTATTTTTCCGTGATCGCACATCGTATTCACGCAAAAACAAACACAAAGGCACTGAGCCTTTCTCTCTATATTTACACGCGGCAGTGACAGTATATAGAGAAAGGTTCACGCTCTTTATTGATGATTTCAAATTTCAAACAAAATATCCAGCATTTCCATTAGTGTCGTCACGCCATAGATAGTCAAACCGGGAATGGTGTTTTTGGGGGCATTGGCTTTAGGAATGACCGCTTTTTTAAATCCATGTTTGGCGGCATCGTTCAAACGCGCATGACCGTTTGCCACAGGTCGGATTTCACCATTAAGTCCCAATTCACCAAAGAAAAATGCCTCTTGCGATACCACTTTATTTCGCAAACTCGACACGACACAGGCCACAATGGCGAGATCAGAACTGGTTTCGCTAACGCGAATGCCGCCGACGACGTTAGCGTAAATTTCATCACTGGCCGTTGAAAGTCCACCGTGGCGCGATAATACGGCAAGCAGCATAGCGAGGCGATTTTGATCAAGGCCTACGGCTAACCGACGCGGGTTACCGTATTGGCAATCAGTGACTAAGGCTTGTATTTCAACGAGCAGGGGGCGTGTGCCTTCCCAAAGGACGGTGACAACGCTACCTGATGAGGGCGTTTCAGCGCGATTTAAAAACATCGCTGAGGGATTTTTCACTTCTTTTAGACCAGAGCCGTCCATCGCAAAAAAACCTAATTCCCCAACACTGCCAAAACGATTTTTATCCGCCCGTAGAACGCGATAACGCGCATCATCGGTTGAGGCAAGCATCACTTGCGTATCTACAATGTGACTGAGTGTCATCGGGCCTGCGAGTGAATGATCTTTGGTGACGTGACCAACCATGAAAATCGACACATTATGTTGCTTGGCGTATTGGGTGAGATAACTAGCTGATTCGCGTACTTGCGAGACGCTACCTGCCGCTGATTCACAGTGCGGTGCATACATCACTTGAATTGAATCAATGACAAGCATTTGTGGCGCGATATCGTTTAATACATCGCAAATACGCTCCACGGACGTTTCAGCAAGCATGAAAATTTTATCAGCAGGTAATTTCAATCGATTGGCGCGTTCTGCAATTTGCTGAAGGGATTCTTCACCCGATACATATAAGACTGAAATATCACGTGCCGCAATGTTTGCAATGGCTTGAAGTAAAAGCGTACTTTTCCCCGCACCCGGTGCACCACCAATCAATACCACACTGCCGCGAACAATTCCGCCACCTAAAACGCGATCAAATTCAGAAATTCCGCTGGAAATGCGCTCAGCTTGTGATAAATTGACCTCAGATAAACGTTTTACTTCAGAGCGATTGCCTGCGTAGCCGCTGCTTGATGGGTGTTTTTCTAAGGCGGCAGGCGCGAGGCGAACCTCTTTAATGGTGTTCCATTCGCCACAACTCGCACATTGTCCATTCCAGCGTGGATAATCCGCGCCACATTGATCGCAGACGAAAGCGGTTTTTGTTTTTTTGCTCATGGAGAGAATTCGTTGGATTAAGCGTATTTTTAACAAGAGTTTAGCGCAATTATACGATAAAATGCTTTATCATTTGTCAATTTTCCATTTTTCAGCACAGACGTTGGAGTTTATTCATGCACATTATTTTGTTAGGTGGCCCCGGTTCAGGTAAAGGCACGCAAGCGCAGTTTATTACCGAAAAGTATCGTATTCCTCAAATCTCCACTGGCGATATGCTCCGCGCTGCGGTGCGTGAAGGATCACCTTTAGGGGTTGAAGCAAAAAAAGTCATGGATGCGGGCGGTCTTGTGTCAGACGATATTATTTTGGGATTGATTAAAGAGCGTATTACACACGACGATTGTTCGAATGGCTTTTTGCTCGATGGTTTTCCGCGCACGATTGTGCAAGCAGAAGGCTTGAAAAAAATGGGTGTTGTGATTGATACGGTTATTGAAATTGATGTATCGGATGAGCAAATTGTCACGCGCATGGCGGGACGTCGCGTGCATACGCAATCAGGTCGTAGTTATCATGTCCAATTTAATCCGCCTAAAGTTGAAGGCGTTGACGATGTCACGGGAGAAGCCTTAATTCAACGTGATGATGACAAAGAAGAAACCGTGCGTAAGCGTTTAGCGGTTTATCATGAACAAACAAAACCGTTAGTGGATTATTACGCCGCACCTGAGCAACACG
Organism: Pseudomonadota bacterium; assembly: GCA_039800705.1. GTDB lineage: Bacteria > Pseudomonadota > Gammaproteobacteria > Methylococcales > Methylomonadaceae > UBA10906. The sequence goes on along the minus strand of JBDLQG010000063.1, from coordinate 8,410 downwards.
TGAAATTTAGCTCAATTAAAGGTGTTGGCAGTGTCGAAGAAATTTCAGCGAAAATTTTTGCAATATTAGGGTAGGAAAATGGCAGGGAAAACGTTATACGATAAACTTTGGGCAGACCATGTTGTGCATACGGAAGAGGATGGCTCGTGCTTAATTTATATTGATCGGCATTTAGTGCATGAAGTCACGTCACCGCAAGCCTTTGAAGGGTTGCGTCTAGCGAACAGATTGCCTTGGCGCGTTTCACGTAACTTAGCGGTTGCGGATCATAACGTTCCAACGAACCATCGTGATCGTGGCATTGCCGATCCCGTTTCGCGTTTGCAAGTGGAAACGCTCGATAAGAATTGCGCTGAATTTGGTATTACCGAATTTGGTATGAATGATATTCGTCAAGGCATTGTACACGTTATCGGCCCAGAACAAGGTGCAACGCTACCTGGTATGACGGTTGTTTGCGGTGATTCGCATACATCAACGCACGGTGCATCCGGCGCATTAGCGTTTGGGATTGGTACATCGGAAGTGGAACACGTTCTTGCTACCCAATGTTTAGTGCAGAAAAAAGCCAAAAATTTATTGATTAGCGTCAATGGTCAAGTCGGTGCGGGCGTTACCGCAAAAGATATTGTACTCGCCATTATCGGTCAAATCGGCACAGCCGGTGGTAATGGTTACACGATTGAATTTGGTGGTAGCGCGATTCGTGCGCTATCAATGGAAGGTCGCATGACGGTTTGCAACATGGCTATTGAAGCGGGTGCGCGTGCAGGTTTAGTGGCCGTTGACGATATCACCATTGATTATTACCGCAATCGTCCACTCTCACCTAAAGGAGAGGATTGGTTTATGGCAGAGCGCGTTTGGCAACATTTGCATTCAGATAAAGATGCCGTATTCGATAAAATCGTTAATATCGATGCAACGAAGATTAAACCGCAAGTTACATGGGGAACGTCACCTGAATTAGTGGTTGCAATTGATGCAAACGTTCCCAATCCTGCTGATGAAACAGACAGCGTTAAAGCAAACAGTATGCAACGTGCGCTTGATTATATGGGGTTGCACGCGGGTCAGAAAATGACCGATATTCATATCGATAAAGTGTTTATTGGCTCGTGTACGAATTCGCGTATTGAAGATTTGCGTGCGGCAGCGGTTGTTGTCGAAGGTAAAAAAGTGGCGGCGAATGTGAAACAAGCGCTAATTGTCCCTGGTTCGGGTTTGGTTAAGCAACAAGCTGAATCAGAAGGCTTAGATAAAATTTTCATTGATGCCGGATTTGAATGGCGCGATGCGGGTTGTTCTATGTGTCTTGCGATGAATGCAGACCGTTTAGAAGAAGGCGAGCGCTGCGCATCGACATCGAATCGTAATTTTGAAGGTCGTCAAGGTTATGGTGGACGGACACATTTAGTCAGTCCTGCGATGGCGGCTGCGGCGGGTATTGCTGGGCATTTTGTTGATGTGAGTACATGGACGGGAGCATAAAAACATGAGAGCTTTTACAACTTTAACGTCAATCGTCGCGCCACTTGACCGCGCTAATGTCGATACGGACGCCATTATTCCAAAACAATTTTTAAAATCGATTCGTCGCACGGGATTTGGTGTGTACTTATTTGATGAATGGCGTTATTTAGATCAAGGGCAACCCGATATGGATTGCTCACGTCGTCCTATCAATAAAGAGTTTGTACTCAATAAACCGCAATATAAAGCCGCGCAAATTTTGCTCACACGCGAAAATTTTGGCTGTGGTTCCTCGCGTGAACACGCGCCGTGGGCACTTGAAGATTACGGTTTTCGTGCAATTATTGCACCGAGTTTTGCCGATATTTTCTACAATAATTGCTTTAAAAATGGGTTATTGCCTATCGCGCTCGACGCGGATACGGTGGATGCGCTGTTTAAAGAATTAACAGACGATTATGCGTTAACCATTGATTTATCTGCACAAACCATTATGACGCCAAACGGAAAAGTGATTGCTTTTGCGGTGGATGAAAATCGCAAATTCCGTTTGCTCAATGGACTCGATGATATTGGTTTAACGCTGCAACAAGCCGATAAAATTTACGAATATGAAGCACAACGCGCAAAACGTGCGCCTTGGTTGTTTGCTCAGTAACATTAGGTGCTAACGAATGAGTGAAATTATTTTTTTAGTCGAAGATGACGAAGAGGGCGGTTTTATTGCTAAAGCCTTATCTGCGTCTATTTATACGCAAGCAGATACTATTGAAGAGTTGCGTGTGAACATTAAGGATGCTGTATCTTGTCATTTTGATTGCGACGAAAATAAACCCAAAATCATTCGATTACATTTTGTCCATGACGAGGTGATGGCAGCGTGAAACTACCACGTGATATTACAGGCGTTGAATTGGTGAAAAGGTTAGCGTATTTAGAATATCGAGTGAGTAGACAAACAGGTAGTCATATTCGCGTAACGACACAAAAAAATGGGATACACAGTTTGACCATTCCCGCACATAATCCATTAAAGATAGGAACGTTGTCGTCGATTTTAAATGATGTTGCAAATCATTTTTCAATGACAAAAGAAACACTTCTTGAGCACTTATCGTTGTAGTGCGACGTTTATTTTTTATTTTTATATTTTTACAAAAAAGGTTTGTACATACATGACAAAAAAAATTGCAGTGTTACCCGGTGATGGGATTGGAACAGAAATTGTCGAGCAGGCAATTAAAGTGTTGAATTTTCTTAACACCGACATGAATTTAGGATTTGAGTTTGAAAATGGATTAATTGGTGGCGCGGCGTATGATGTGCATGGCGCACCCTTTCCACAACAAACCATTGATTTAGTCAAACCCGCTGACGCCATTTTACTTGGTGCGGTAGGGGGTTATAAATGGGAATCACTTGATATTTCAGTTCGTCCAGAAAAAGGCTTACTCGGTCTGCGTTCAACATTGAATTTATTTTCAAACTTGCGTCCTGCCATTTTGTATCCACAACTCGCTGATGCGTCAACACTGAAACCTGAAGTGGTTTCGGGTCTTGATTTAATGATTGTGCGTGAATTGACTGGCGGTATTTATTTTGGTCAACCACGTGGCGTGCGTGTACTTGAAAATGGTGAGCGTCAAGGTTTCAACACGGCAACGTATACGGAATCTGAAGTTCGTCGCATTGGGCATTCTGCTTTTAGAATTGCACAAAAACGTCATAAAAAATTATGCTCAGTGGATAAAGCGAACGTACTGGAATGTACCGAGTTTTGGCGCGAAATCATGATTGATTTAAGCAAAGAATATCCTGATGTAACGCTTTCTCACATGTATGTTGACAATGCCGCGATGCAACTTGTTCGTGCGCCTAAGCAATTTGATGTGATTGTCACAAGTAACTTATTTGGTGACGTGTTGTCAGATTGTGCATCGATGTTGACAGGATCAATTGGTATGTTGCCTTCTGCATCACTTGATGATCACGGTAAAGGGATGTATGAACCCATTCACGGTAGTGCGCCTGATATTGCGGGTCAAGATATTGCTAATCCATTAGCAACCATTTTATCTGCTGCGATGATGCTCCGTTATACATTCAATAACGAAGAAGCGGCATTGCGTATTGAAAAAGCGGTGAATGATGCGCTGGATTCGAATGTGCGTACAGCTGATATTTACGCGGCAGGCACACAAAAAGTGAGTTGTTCACAAATGGGTGATGCTGTCGTATCCGCACTCAAAAGCAGAGGCTAGGGAATGACCAAAACATATAATATTGCTGTTGTTGGTGCGACAGGTGCTGTGGGCGAAACAATGCTCTCTATTTTAGAGGAGCGTAATTTCCCTGTAGGTGAAGTGTATGCGCTAGCGAGTGCAAATTCAGTCGGTAAACGTGTTCCGTTCAAAGGCGGTACGCTTAAGGTTGAAGATTTGGCGACATTTGATTTTTCAAAAGTGCAAATTGGTTTGTTCTCTCCGGGGGCGTCGGTTTCTGAAATTTATGCCCCTATCGCTGCGGCGGCTGGTTGCGTGGTGATTGATAATACGTCGCAATTTCGCTACGACGATGATATTCCGCTCGTTGTACCTGAAGTCAATCCACAAGCGATTGCGCAATACAAAACACGCGGTATTATTGCCAATCCAAATTGCTCAACGATTCAAATGCTCGTGGCATTAAAACCGATTTATGATGCGGTAGGCATTACGCGTATTAACGTGGCGACTTACCAAGCGGTATCGGGAACAGGCAAAGAAGCCATTGAAGAATTGGGACGTCAAACGTCCAATATTTTCAATTTGCAGCCAATTGAAGCCAGTGTCTATCCTAAACAAATTGCGTTTAATGTTCTGCCGCAAATTGATGTCTTTATGGATAACGGCTACACCAAAGAAGAAATGAAAATGGTGTGGGAAACCCAAAAAATCATGGGTGACAGCACTATTTTAGTGAACGCCACGGCGGTTCGCGTGCCTGTTTTCTATGGTCACTCTGAAGCGGTGCATATTGAAACGCGCGATAAAATCAGCGCAAGTGAAGTACGTGCTTTGCTTGAAAAAGCCGATGGCGTGACGGTTGTTGATGAGCGTGTCAACGGGGGTTATCCAACCGCTGTGACGCATTCGGCTGGTCATGATGCAACGTTTGTGGGTCGAATTCGTGAAGATATTTCACATCCGCGCGGTATTGATTTGTGGGTCGTGTCAGATAATATTCGCAAAGGCGCAGCACTTAATAGTATTCAAATCGCTGAAGTATTAATCCGCGATTATCTCTAATGTTATCGCGGTAGGTTATTTTTAAAAATAAGGTGAAACGGTTCTATGCCTCTTATTAGTTTTATTATGACGTTTTGGCTGGTGATGTGCTCGCCAGTGGCTTTTGCAACAGATATTACGGTTTCTGTGGATCGTCATCCGATAAGTTTGGATGAATCGTTTCAAATTATTTTTACGGCGCCCAGTTCACCCGATGCAGATCCTGATTTTAGTCCACTCGAGCAAGATTTTACGATTATTTCGCAAAGTCAAAATAGCAGCTCATCATGGGTGAATGGGCAATCACGTCAGAAAATTGAATGGATTGTCAATGTCACGGCTAATGATTCGGGTAATTTAATTATTCCTGTGATTAAATTTGGCCATGATGCCAGTCATGCGTTGCCTATTTCGATTTTGCCTAGTTCGGCGAGTAAAGGTGTGCAAGACGATGACGATTTATTCTTGGACGTGACGGCAACACCCGAAAAGCCCATGATTCAGTCGCAAGTGCTTTATACACTGAAATTGTATCGAAAAATTGATTTGGCAAAAGCGAGTTTAAGTGAGCCAGAATTAAATGATGCGGTAATTGAAAAACTTGGCGATGATACTAATTACACCACGCAAGTCAGTGGCGTGACTTATATGGTTATTGAGCGAAAATACGCGATTTTTCCCCAAAAAAGTGGCGTGATCACTATCAAACCCTTAGTGTTAACTGCTGATGTCATTTCACGCGGCAGACAAAATCCCAATACCTTTTTTAATTCGCAAATGACGCAGCGTCGCATTGTCAAATCCAATGCCGTGACGCTCAATGTTCAAGCTATTCCAAGCACATTTACAGGGCATTGGCTTGCGGCAGAACATGTTGAGTTAACACAAACATGGTCAGATGATACGTCACAAATGAAAGTCGGTGAGCCGCTAACGCGTACGATTAAACTCGTGGCAAATGGGTCAACCGTTGGACAGTTGCCTGAACTCAATACCGCAAAACTGGATCCTCAGCTCAAAGCGTATAACGATCAACCCGTTTTGCAAGAAACGAAAAAATCGGATGGCTTAATGGCCATTCGTGAAGAAAAAATTGCCTTGATTCCATCTAAAACCGGTGACTATACGTTGCCACCTATTCATGTTGCTTGGTTTAACACCAAAACGCAGCGCATGGAAAGTGCTGATTTACCGGAAACAGTGTTGCACGCCACAGCCAATGAAAATGGCTTGCAAACACAGGCACAAATCACGCCTGCTCAGTCTAATCAAGCACCGATTTCAAGTGAGTTTGCTCTCACACCAAGTCATTCATCAAATGAATCGGGTATTTGGAAAGGCGTTGCTATTTTTTCCAGTGTAGGCTGGCTCGTCACATTAGGATTTTTAGCGGTAAGATGGTTTATTTCGCGTAGAAAAGGCGTTGAGGTTATTGAAACGCCAGCGGAAATATCACTGAAAATGTGCTCAAAACTGTTGAAAAAAGCCTGTTTGAGCAACGACAAACATGCCGCAAAAGAAGCATTGCTGCATTGGGGAAAAATACAGTTTAATGCCACCAGTTTAGGTGCCATTGCGCCACATTGTGAAGCACGTTTGCGTGATGCCATTTTAGAACTCAATACCGCGCTTTACAGTCAACATAATATCGCGTGGGAAGGTAAAACACTTTTTCAAGGATTTAGTGAAAATACGGCTCGCGCTAAACTGTCGAGTCGCAGTGAAGATGACGTATTAAAGCCGCTTTATCGCTTGTAATGTTTTTACCCAAAGATTTTATTCAAACCGCGCAAGGACTTTTATTTGCTGTTGTTGTCGCAGGCGTTGAACAAAATAAAGTCCGTTGTTTTTTGCGTTATGTGCGCCATGAAAATGGGCAATGGCGCAAAATGGCTACCAATGATGCTAATACCTTATTAACCGCGCACTATCCCTTTTATTGTTTTCATTCCCCCTCGTTAGATGCGTTTTTGCATGGCGTGTCACTCGATGCGATTACCCATCATCATCGACCTACTGAGCGATTAACTCAGCTTTTACATCAAAAACAGCATGACGCGATTGAAAAAGATTGCGTGGATTTATGTCGATTATTTGAAACGCAGGGCGTTGATTTATCGAAAGTAGGCGTAACAGGTTCACTGCTTATTTCACAGCAAAATGCGAATTCAGATATTGATTTAGTCTGTTATGATTTGCCAACATTTATACAATGCCGCGTTGCGCTGCGCGAATTACTTGCACAACACGCGTTGACCGATTTAAGTGAAACGGATTGGCAAGCCTCTTATGAACGACGCGATTGTGACTTAGATTTTGAGTCTTATGTGTGGCATGAGCGTCGCAAATTCAATAAAGCCTTAATTAACGGACGTAAATTTGATTTAAGTTTGGTTGAGCCTCAACCCGTTTCTGCTATTTCTTATCGTAAATGTGGCGCGATAAGGTTATCTGTGCGCGTGAGGGATGATGCTCGCGCGTTTTGCTATCCAGCGGAGTTTCAGTTGGCGCATTCGCGCATTCGAAGCGTCGTGTGTTTTACCGCCACTTATACGGGGCAAGCGATGGTGGGCGAGATGATTGAAATTTCTGGGATGCTTGAAGAAGATGAACACGGCAATCAACGAATAGTGGTAGGTTCGAGTCGAGAAGCGCAAGGTGAATACATCAACGTGATACGCACATGAATTTACGGGATTTTGACGCGGTTATTTTTGATTTAGATGGGTTGATTCTCGATACCGAGCCAACGTATTTTGACGCATGGCAGAAAGCGGCAGCGCAAATGGGATTTGATTTGCCATTTGAATTTTTTACGCATTTTTCTGGGCTTTCATACGTGGAAATTCGAGCGCATTTTCAATCGCAATGTGGTGAGGATTTTGATTTTGATTTGTTTCATGTGACGAGTAGTCAGTGTTGGCGTGACATTGTTTTGCATCAAGGCATAGCCGTTAAACGGGGTGTACTCAATGTGGTTGCGCGGTTAAACGCTAAAAAAATACCTTATTGCATTGCGACGAATAGTCCGCGTGTGAATGCGCTGGAATGTTTAGCCTTAGCAAAAATAGATCATGTATTTCCCCTAGTCATCGGGAGAGATGATGTGATTCATGGTAAACCGATGCCGGATATTTTCTTCAAAGCCGCTGAAATGCTGGCTGTAAATATTCAATCGTGCGTGGTACTTGAAGATTCTCCTACGGGCGTACTAGCTGCAAATCGAGCAGGGGCGTTCACGGTATTTGTGCCGTCTGCTTTTCCTATAGATAGTCAATCACAAGCGCTGGCGGATTTAACAGTGGCGCATTTGGATGAATTGTGAAATACGCTCCTTATATTGCTTTAACTTCTTGCAATAATTCGGGGTGTGTGTCGAGTAGTTTTAGCAGTTTAACTAATGCTAGAGATGGTTTGGTTTTACCATTTTCGTAGCGGGAAAAGGCATTAACTCCCCCACCAAAAATTTCAGCCGCTTCTTGTTGATCTAGGGCTAGTTTTTTTCGAACGTTGACAATAAATGCAGGATCAATCATGGCGGCATTCGTTTGTTTGTTAAACTCTAACATAGCACAACTCACGCGTTGTGATTCTTTTGCATCCATCACAGCTTCACCACATTCCATGCAATAAGCTGCATGAACATTTGGTATCACAGTGGACTCTCCCTT
>JBDLQG010000062.1:0-11412 GCA_039800705.1 Pseudomonadota bacterium | reverse complement strand
GCTATAGCGCACTTGCGCAACATTGGTTTGTGTATTGCTACGCATCGTTTTTTCGATCGTTTCTTCAATCAAAAAAGCCGGTGAGAAAATACGACGCAGCGGCATGGTGAATGCGCTTGAGGTGTACTGCATACGTGGTGTTAATCCACCAAAACCACAATCCCACGTAGGCGCAATACGAACAGACGTTTTCAACTTTCTGTGCAAAATCCAAAAACAAATACCAGCCGCCATTAACGCGCCAATGAGAATCAGTGGAGGCGAATAAGAAGCTTGTTGCGCTGATACTGGCGCAATGGAAAAAAATGACAATACCGATTGGGCTGGTAAATTTGAGCCAATTAACTGTTTAGCAACGTTATCAATTAAATGCAGAATCGAACTCGGGAAAATACCAAAAAAGAAACATAATCCCGCGAGCATCGCAGGCGCTGCCAGCATACTTTTGTCGGTAATTTCTTTCGCTTTCTCTGCATGACGTGAACGTGGCACGCCCAGAAAAACCAATCCAAAGACTTTGACAAAACACGCTGCCGCTAAAGCAGCGGTTAACGCCAAGGCAGCTGCAGACACAGGAATTAAACTACGCAATACACCATTATCAAGTACATCAACACGAAGTGCCGTTTGAAACGCAAGCCACTCCGAAACGAAACCATTAAAAAGTGGCAACGAGGAAATACTCATGCAGCCAATCAAAAATAAGAAACTTGTTTTAGGCATCCGTTTGATTAATCCACCGAGCATATCAATGTTTAGTTCATGTGTCTGATGATGGATAATGCCCGCCCCTAAGAATAATAAATTCTTAAATAATGCGTGATTAAACGAGTGAAGTAAGGCGGCAAGTAAACCGAGTGCAGCGAGTTCGGGATAATTATTTGCCAAAAAAATCATACTCAGTCCTAGCACCATCACAATGATGCCAATATTTTCAACCGAGCTATAAGCTAGTAAACGTTTCAAATTTTGTTGCATCATGGCATATAAAATACCGCTGACCGCTGACAGCGTACCGATAACCATCAACACCACGCCCCACTCCCAATGCACTTCTGGGAGCAAATCAAAACAAAACCGAATCAAACCATAAATTGCCACTTTGAGCATCACGCCGCTCATCAACGCAGAAATATGTGACGGAGCAACAGGGTGTGCTTCTGGAAGCCAAACATGAATTGGTACAAGACCCGCTTTCATGCCAAATCCAATCAGCGCAAGAATAAACGCAACACTCATCCACATTGTTGATAAATGCGACGCTCGCAGTGCATCAAATGTGAAGTCACTGGCAAAACTGGCCATGACACCAAAAGCTAAAATAATAAATAACGCGCCGACTTCCGCCATGAGCAAATAGAGAAAAGCCGCTCGACGATTGGCGGCGTTTTCGTGATCAAATGCCACAAGAAAATAACTCGCCACTGACATTAATTCCCATGCAATCATAAACATAAACGCATCATCAGCCATCAGAACCAGTAACATGCCGCCAATAAATAACCCTGTAAATAAGCTCAGCACGGCAAAACTTTGTGGGTCTTTTTGAGTAACGTACGTGTAATGTGGTGCGTAAAAGCTAATCGAAAAAACAGCGATGCCAATAATGAGGTAAAACAACGCGGATAAACTATCAAAATGGATATGCCAAGGCAGCCATGGCAATCCCAAATTGAGTGTATCCAAATAAATCTGTGAAGTGATGAGTCCACCCACGCCCGCAAAAATAGCTGCAAATCCCGATAAACCAAGTAACAAAAATACCCATTGTTTATTCACCTCAGGCTTAAACAAATGCACTAGCGCAATGCCACCTGAGGCAAAACTGAAAATGACCGCGCTATAGGCGAGGAATAAAATCATTAGTTGACCTCAATGATTTTAAGACGACGAGCCGCAAGAGGATGCGCTGAAAACGCTTCGTGACGCTCTAAACCGACAAATTCACAGTAACCACCTTGTGATTCATAATCATGTTGAAATTCATGGAAAAATTCCATGACAGTATGATCAATTAATGTGACTTCACTTTCATCAAAAATTAATGTTTTCCCTTTTTCGATTTCACCTAACATTTCTTTTAAAACAAGAAAATTTGAAAAAATAGCCGCCCCTTGAATTTTAATTAAAATAGAACCATCTGATTGAAGTTCTTGGGTGAAATGTATTTTGAATAAATTGCTCAGTTTGGCACCGTGTAGTACGTGAATCAACAATTTCACTAAAATACCAATCGCCACACCGATAAGTAAATCGGTTGCAATCACACTGATAATCGTCACGACAAAAATAAATAATTGCTCTTTGCCAATCCCCATCACATTGGCGAACTCACGAGGGGATGCCAATCGAAAACCAGTAAAAACAAGCAATGACGCCAATGCAGCTAATGGAATACTATGAATTAAGCGAGGAAAGAAAACGACAAACAACAATAAGAAGGCACCATGAAAGAAATTCGCCCAGCTGGTTTGAGCGCCGTTATTCACATTCGCGCTACTTCGCACAATTTCAGCAATCATCGGCAAGCCGCCAATCGATCCAGCCACTAAATTACCAATGCCGACAGCAGTTAAATCTTTATTCAAATTACTGTGACGTTGATATGGATCCAGTTTATCTACCGCCATTGCACTCAGTAAACTTTCCAAACTCCCCACTAACGCAATCGCAATCACCGCTTCCCAAAATTCACTCGTCGCTATTTTTGAAAAATCTGGAAAATGAAAACTAGACGCAAAATTGTCTGAAATGGCGACTAAAAATCGTGGACCCACTGTTTCTTCATGGTGCGCAAGAAAATGCGCATCGGGCAAAAATAAATATAAATGTTCATGATTCAAATCAAAAAATGCACCGAAGCCAATCCCCATTAACACCACAATTAACGGCGCAGGAATCATTTTTAATATTTTATTTTTGAGTAGTGACCAAATAATTAAAATGGTCAACCCCATGCCACCAATAATGGCAATTTCGGGATTCAAATTCATAAAACTACTTGGAATTTGCCCGATAGTGGAAAACAAATTGCCCTTTTCAGGTGTCACGCCCAGTACAACATGAATTTGCTTTGCCATAATGATAATACCAATAGCCGCAAGCATTCCGTGTACTACCGCAGCAGGAAAGAATGAACTCAGTCGCCCCGCTTTGAATACACCCATCAAAATCTGAATGAAACTCGCCACAACAATCGCAGCTAATGTATAGCGGTAACCCGCCATCGCATCGCCTTCACCAAGTGATTGAACCGCATCTAAAACTACCACGATTAAGCCTGCAGCTGGGCCATTGATAGTGATAAAGGAGCCACTACAACGCGATACAACCAGTCCACCAATAATGGCGGTGATAATCCCTGCCGAAGGTGGAAAACCCGATGCCATGGAAATACCAAGACAAAGCGGCAACGCAATAAGAAAAACTAAAAAACCCGATAACAAATCACTGCGCCAATGAGCCAATAGCCCTGCTAAACCTGTTTTCGGAACCTCTACTGTCATTTCATTTATCATAAAAATCTCACGTCAAAAGTAAATTTATTTACTTACCTAGTGCTATTGACGTGCCATATATAAAAAACAGTTATAATTCATCAAGTAATCTCTTTTTTTGGAACTTATCAGATAAAATGACTATTCAAAAACGGGTGTAAAACACCCATTAGTGGTGGTTTTACACCAAAACAAAAAAACAATCATCGATACCTAAAAAATGACGCATGACAAACTAGTGAATTATTTAAAGACGCTCCAATCAAAAGGGGTGTATCGCACGCGAAAAAATACGCAAACTCAAAAAAAGGCACGGGTAATCGTTCAACATAAAACGCTCATCAATTTTTGCAGCAACGATTATTTAGGCCTATCGGTCAACGAAACAGTCATTCGAGCATTGCAAACAGGCGCAGAAAAATTTGGTGCTGGCAGTGGTAGTGCGCATTTGATTTGTGGACATTCAAACGCACATCATGCGCTTGAGGAAGAATTAGCCGATTTTACTGGACGTGAGCGTAGTTTATTGTTTTCAACGGGTTACATGGCAAATTTAGGGGCTATCACCGCGTTATGTCAACACGGTGACCATATCTTTGAAGATAAATTAAATCATGCCTCACTGCTTGATGGGGGGTTATTCTCGGGTGCGAAGTTTAGACGCTATCCACACAACGATACAGCGCGACTGTCGCAATTAATCGGCGCGACAACAGAAGGCGAAAAATTAATTGTTACAGATGGCGTATTTAGTATGGATGGCGACGTGGCAGATTTAAAAACACTTAGCAATATTGCACGAAAAAATGCAGCATGGTTGATGGTTGACGATGCGCATGGACTGGGCGTTTTAGGTAAAACGGGGGGCGGACTTGTTGAAGCATCGCAACTATCAACAGATGATGTCCCCATTTTAATGGGAACGCTCGGTAAAGCCTTTGGCACATTTGGCGCATTTATCGCAGGATCGGACACGCTCGTTGAAACATTAATTCAATCCGCTCGAACCTATATCTACACCACTGCCCTACCGCCTGCTATCGCGCAGGCCACACGAGCCAGTTTAAAAATTGTCATTGAAGAAACATGGCGCAGAGAAAAACTACAAGACCTGATAACGAAATTTAAAATAGGCGCAGAGCAATTACATTTACCATTAATGCCTTCAGATTCGCCTATCCAACCGTTACTAGTTGGTGATAGCGTTCTAGCAAATCAAATGAGCGAAAAACTATTTGAAGCTGGCTTTTTAGTGAGTGCTATCCGCCCACCCACCGTACCGCAAGGAAAAGCACGTTTGCGTATTACCTTATCTGCGCTTCATGAAGAGGAAGATCTCCATCGGCTACTCGATACACTCGCGCTTATCCACCAGTCATGTTCATATAACGCAAAATAATAGGTTGTTCTTTTATGTTAAATTCGTGCTTTTCAGGTTTGATTTCCATTGAATCAATGATGGCTTGTTTAATTATCTCGGAGGTCACATCGGGTGCGCGAATAATTTCTTTTAAATCAATTGAGTGCTCATTACCAAGGCATAAAAGCAAACGCCCTTCAACCGTTAAACGTACCCGATTACAGGTACTGCAAAAATTGTGGCTATGCGGTGAAATAAATCCCACCCGCGTCTGCGTAGTTGGAATAACATAATAATCCGAAGGGCCGCCCGTTTTTTGCGTACTTTGAATCAGCGTAAAGCGTTTTGCTAAATCAGCTCGAATTAAATCACTTGAATAATACGCTTCAGCGCGATCATGTTTCTCGACAACACCAAGCGGCATTTCTTCAATAAAACTGATATCAATTTCTTTTTCAATCGCAAATTGTACTAAATCGCTCACTTCGTCATGATTACGATTTTTCAAAATGACGGCGTTTAATTTAATTCGCTCGAAACCAGTATTTCTTGCGGCATCAATGCCATCAAGTACTTGCTGCAAATCACCTGTACGCGTAATCGCTTTAAACTTGTGTGGATCAAGCGTATCTAAACTAATGTTAATACGCTTGACGTTAGCGGCTTTTAAAATAGGCGCAGCCGTCAGCAATTGAGAACCATTCGTCGTAATGACTAACTCACGAAGCCCCGCTAACGCGCCAATTTTTTGCAACAAATCCAGCGCACCTTTACGAACGAGCGGTTCACCACCCGTAATACGAATTTTGGTCACGCCCAGTTCAACAAAGGTTTTAGCGAGGAGATAAATTTCTTCAAGACTCAGTATTTCGTCACGAGGCAAAAAAGTCATCTCTTCCGCCATGCAATAAACACAGCGAAAATCACATCTATCCGTAATCGAAATGCGTAGATAATTGACCTTTCGTCCGAAACGATCCGTAAGTTCTGTTGGAAATAATGTTGTTGTCAAGAAATCCTCACTCCACTGAAAATTCGCGCATCATGCCCATATCTTCATGCTCTAAATTATGGCAATGATATAGAAATAACCCTTTGAAATCTTGAAACGGTTTAATAATTTTAACGCGTTCCATTGGCATCACAAGCACCGTATCTTTTAAGCCGCTATCAATAAATCCTTCACTAACGGTGTCATAATCGGTTGTATCACCAGACATACTACGACTCATAATTTCAAACTGTTGCCCATGCAAATGAATGGGGTGCGCCATAGACACATTCATGCCCCCCATACCGCCCATTCCACCGCCACCCATTTTCATATCACCGTGTGCATGGAAAATTTCAAGCAATTGCACACTGCCCATTTTTACGCGCTCAGAAGGTAGCGGATGATTAAATTCATAAGCACGACCATTAAGCAGCATTGACATGGGCGATTCTGAAATACCAATGGGCAACGGATTATTGGGATTGGCGGTTTCATGAATCCCATAGCGATGAATTTTAGCGAGTTTTGTCGGCAACTTGTGACTTTCACTGACTTTACGCGTCACGTTAATGGTGCAAATAGGGTATTCGCTACCAACCGCTAAACCGCTGTGATTCATCCCCATTTTTGGCGTAGCACCTGAAAAGGCTAAACTTTTGAGTGTTAATTGTGAGCCTTCATTACGGGCGCTAAAATCCGCCCAAACGTCAAGACGCTCACCAGGTGCAAGCATGACATACGGCTTTATTTCAGGCTGCTCGAGCAAACCGCCATCAACGCCAATAATGGTCATCGGCATGCCATCATCCCAAGCGAGTTTATAAATGCGTGACGTTGAACCATTCATCACACGCAGACGATAGGCTCTACTTGCGACATCTAAATGAAAATTAGCTTGCCCATTCACTAAAATTTTATCACCTATCATGCCAGACATACGCTGGTGCATATTGGGTGAATAGACCAATTGATTATCGCTATCGAATTGCTTATCTTGGATAACAAGTGGAATTTCATAGTCACCAGACGGCAAATCTAATGCCGCTTCTTCTTCGTCATTGACAATCACAGCACCTGCGAGCCCCAAATAAACTTGTTTAGCCGTTGCGCCATGAGGATGAGGATGGTACATATTCATGTTCGCGCGGTTCACCACTTCAAATTCATAAACCAGCGTTTCACCGCTTTCAATGGCATATTGTGGATGACCATCCATCATTTGAGGGACGTGAAGACCGTGCCAATGTACCACACTCGACTGTGATAGCGCGTTATGAAAATTGACTCGCACTTTCTGTCCTTTTTGCACACGAATAATAGAGCCTAAATAGGAGTGCGGAATATCAACAACCGTCCCTTTTGGACCTTTGATAAGCGTGGCTTGATAATGCAAAATTTTTGTAGGCAAGCCTTGTAAAATGGCTATCTCAATTGGCTTGCAGACTAAATCAAGTTCAACATCAGGATGAAAATTGGGATTGGCTTTATTGGGTGTTATCTTTGGATAATTCATGTCGCCACCCATTGAATTGTGCATCCCCCCCATTCCCATACCACCACCCATTCGCATACTTTCCATTGCATTTGCAAGACTGGGTAAGGTAGTCAAGGAAACAAGTCCTAAACTTGACTGCCCTAAAAAACGACGACGTGATTGATTACATTCAGTCATAAACTCTCCTTCACTCTGTTATCAGAAATGCGACAATATGTCACAGATATTTTGAGTGTAGGCGAGAATCTTTTTGCTTTCAAGTTAAATTCAATGCGTATTTTTAAAGTGAGGTGTTTTCACCTAAACGTGGCCATGACGTTAACACCGCTTTGACAACCGTTGCAAGCGGAATAGCAAGAAAAACGCCCCAAAAACCCCATAAACCACCAAAAAATAAAATAGCGACAATAATTGCAATGGCATGTAAATTTACGGCCTCTGAAAAAAGAAGCGGAACCAGCAACACACCATCAACGGCTTGAATAATCGCATAAGCGATAACAATCGCCATGAAATCATCATTACTCAACCCCCATTGAAAATACGCAACGCCCAAAACAGGAAACGTCACCAGCGTCGCACCAATGTACGGCAAAATAACCTGCAGTCCCATTAAAACAGCTAACAGTAACGCGTAGTTGAGCCCCATAACAGCGTATGTCACATAACTCACAATGGAGAGAATAAAGACTTCTGCAAATTTCCCGCGAACATAATTGCCAATTTGCATATCCACTTCATGCCAAACATGAATACTCAAATTGCGCTCCGTTGGCAAAAAGCCCATAAACCATGACATTAACAATGCTTTATCTTTGAGTAAAAAGAAAATCATCATCGGCACGAGAAATAAATAAATCATCGCGCTAATTAACCCCATAATTGATGCCGCTGATACCGACAATAAACTTTGGCTGTAGCTAATCAATTCTTTTTGCACAACCAGTAAAATTTCTTGAATTTTGCTTTCAGAAATCAATTTTGGATACAGCTTAGGCAAACGCATAATCCCTGTTTGCGCGTGACTTAAAATGTCGGGAACTTGTTGCGCTAATTCGACGGCTTGCTGTGAAATAATGGGGATGAGATAGAAGAGAAGAAAAACAAGACTTGCTACAAATAATGAAAACACAATAGCAACAGCACCAAGGCGAGGAACATTTAGATGCTCAAGTTTGCGCACGATGCCTTCAAGTAGATAAGCGAGGCCAATCGACACAAAAACCGGCATGAGTAAATCAGCTAGTGAATAAATGAACACAAAACTCACTAGCAAAATAATAGCAAGAGAAAGCGCTTGAGAATTGGGTAGAAAACGTTTTAAACCACGGTTGATGAAATTCAACGTAATAAATTGATTGGAGGTGTTTGACGTATTCATGTTGAAATGTTCTCAGAAATGCAATAGTACAAACTCGCGTTAACGTTATTTTACGCGTTTGAGTTTGATTAAATAGACGCGACGATTATCCGCTTTAATGACTTCGAACTTCAAATCATCCACTTCTAAACGCTCGCCTTTTTGCGGCATGTGTTCTAGTTGACTTACAATAAACCCACCAATGGTATCGTATTCGTCAGTTGCCAGTTGCGTGTTGAAATACTCATCAAAATCATCCATTGGCATCAACGCTTTGAGCATATATTCATTTTCACTGCGCTGAAAAACATAATTTTCATCGCTGTGATCATCATGCTCGTCTTCAATATCGCCGACAATTTGCTCAAGTACATCTTCAATCGTGACAAGTCCAGCCGCTTGGCCATATTCATCGACCACAACAGCCATGTGGTTACCATTTGTGCGTGATTCTTTCAGAAGTACATTCAATCGCTTACTTTCAGGCACAATACTCACCGACCGCATAATATCCTGCACAAGTAATGCTTTATTTTCAATCATGCGAACCAATAAATCTTTGGCAAGTAGTACGCCAATGACTTTGCTTTTATCGCCATCAATGACCGGATAACGTGAATGCCCAGATTCAGCCACTAACGGCAAAATACTTTCTAAGGTAGCTTCTTTTGGCAAAACCACCATCTGCACACGTGGAATCATAATATCTCGCACGCGCATTTGGGATACTTGCAAAACACCTTCAATCATCGATAGTGCATCACTATCAAGCAAACTGCGTGTGCGAGCCTCGCGCAATATTTCCACTAAGTCATCTAAATCTTGAGGATCACCAGTCAGTAAATGACTTATTTTATCAAGCCACGTTCTTTGTGGCGTTGCGGGGGGATAGTCGTCGTTCATAGCGTAAAATTATCGTCGTAAGGATTGGAAATAGACAAGGTTTTTAATAAAGCAATTTCTTTTTCTTCCATTTCTTGTGCGTCTGAATCATCAATGTGATCATAGCCCAGTAAATGCAGCGTACCGTGAATAATAATATGTGCCCAATGTGCCATGAGTGTTTTATTTTGTACTTGTGCTTCACGTGCTAAAACCGGTGCACAAATGACTAAGTCACCAAGTAAATTGAGTTCAATACCTTCAGGCACCTCAAAAGGAAAACTGAGGACATTCGTCGCCCCTACTTTATGGCGATAAGTTTCATTGAGTTGCGCAGATTCGTCTTCATCGACAATGCGAATCACCATTTCAACATGATCACTTAAATCCTGCAAAGCCACATTAGCCCATTGCTCAATTTGCGCGTCCTCTGGCACATTTGTGTTAGTTGAAATACGCTGAATTTCGATGATATTCATGGCAGAGGCTTATCGTTTTGCTCTTTTTCAAACGATTCATACGCTTCAACAATACGCTGTACTAATGGATGACGAACCACATCACGCACAGTGAAAAACGTAAAACTTATGCCATCTACTTTCTGCAAAATATTTAAAACATGACGTAGGCCAGACATTTTTTCATTAGGCAAATCAATTTGAGTAATGTCGCCGGTAATGACCGCTGTTGAGCCAAAGCCAAGGCGCGTTAAAAACATTTTGATTTGCTCTAGCGTGGTGTTTTGCGCTTCATCGAGAATAATAAACGCATTGTTTAATGTACGGCCACGCATAAAAGCCAGCGGAGCGACTTCAATAACACCTTTCTCAATTAATTTCTCAACACGCTCAAGACCTAACATTTCATGAAGTGCATCATAAAGCGGACGTAAATACGGATCGACTTTTTGCGCCATATCACCGGGAAGAAATCCCAATTTCTCACCTGCTTCAACGGCTGGGCGCACAAGAATAATTTTTCTGACTTGCTCAGTTTGCAGTGCATGCACCGCGCAAGCGACTGCTAAGTAAGTCTTCCCTGTTCCTGCCGGCCCAATGCCAAAATTGACATCATGCGAAATAATTTGTTGCAAATAGCCTTTTTGATTTGCACCACGACCTTTGATTAAACCGTGTTTGGTCTTAATCACAACAGGCGCAATAACGGGTGGTTCATTTTCGGCAACGACGTCAATCCCTGCTTCTTGCACTGCTAAATGCACCATTTCTGGCGTAATATACTCTTTTTCAGTCAACGCATATAAAGTTTGCATCAACTCGCCGCAAGAAGTGAGAATGCTTTCATCACCGCTTAATTGAAAATGGTTGCCACGATTTGCAATAGTAATGCCCAATCGCTTTTCTAAATGTCGCAAATGTTCATCATATTGACCGCAAAAATTAACTAGACGATCATTTTCATCTGGCAATAAAACTAAATCTTGTGAACTCATACTTCAACCACGGTTGGCGTAACATCTATCATGCGACCGCGCAACGAATTAGGCATCGCTTGAGTAATCACAACCTCCACAAACTGCCCCGTTAAACGCGGATGTCCAATAAAATTCACGACGCGATTATTTTCAGTACGACCTTGCAACTGAAGCGAGTTTTTCTTTGATTGCCCTTCCACTAAAACAGTTTGTGTACTACCCACCATACTTTCTGAAATAGTGGCCGTCATTTCATTGATACGATTTTGGAAACGCTCAAGACGTAATTTTTTGACATCCATGGGCACATCATCCGCAAATTCCGCTGCAGGCGTTCCAGGTCTTGCGCTGTAAATAAAACTAAACGAGAAATCAAAGCCGATTTCATT
>JBDLQG010000061.1:0-11582 GCA_039800705.1 Pseudomonadota bacterium | reverse complement strand
TTATTTTCCATCGCTCCCATATTGAAATGACTCACAGCCACAATCATGTATAAATCTAAATCATATTCACGCCCATAAACCGCTTCATCCCAACGCATAGCATACTTGAGCGATTGCATAGCGTGATCACATTTATCTTTATCGTGCGCTTCAACAAAGATTTCTAACGCAATTTTTCGTCCAGATTGCGTAAAAAACGTATCACTCACACATTCTAATTCACCCGCCACGAGCGCAAATAAATAACATGGTTTTGCAAAAGGATCGTGCCATGTCACCCAATGTTGATGATTGTCTAGCTCGCCACTGGCTACTTTATTCCCATTTGAAAGCAATACAGGATAACGTGATTTATCGGCCACTAAGGTCGTGGTAAATGTTGTCATCACATCTGGGCGATCAAGGAAATAGGTAATTTTGCGAAAGCCTTCCGCCTCACATTGCGTACACAACATGCCGTTTGATAAATAAAGTCCTTCAAGTGCCGTATTTTCTTTTGGATTAATCGTGTTTTCGATAATAACGGTAAATATTCCCGTTTGTGGAACATTTAACAATGTCAATGTGTCAGAAGTTTGCACATAGGCATCCGATGATAACTCAACATCGTTTACTACAACGCGTTTTAGCGTTAATTTTTCACCGTGCAACACCAAGTCTTGGGAACTGTTCTGGCTGACAGAATGTCGCTCAAGCGTTAGGGTTGAAAGCACTTGCGTATTCTCTTCATTAAGTAAGAAATGAAGATTGACACTGTGAATAATAAAATCGGGAACGGTGTAATCTTTTAGATAAATGGTTTTAGGGTTGTGAGTTGTCATTGTATTATGCTCGCAAAAATGAATGAATAGTTGTGTAATGTATCCATTACACTTCTCGATAACTTGCGCACGCACTGGCTGTTTCCCATAAAGCCACTTCTGTGACGTGAAAACCACTTGCCTGCAAATGCTTGAAAATCATTTTACTGAGTACTTCTGCGGTAGGATGCTCGTCTAACACTAAAAAGCGCTCATCATTTTGAATTAACGCAGGAATAATAGGGTCATCTTTGTGAAGTAAAAAATTATGATCGAGATGTTTATTCACATACGATTCGACGCACTCTTTAACATCCGAAAAATCACACACCATGCCTTGATTATCCAGTGTCTCATGCGTGATTGAAATGGCTGCTTTGACGCTATGTCCATGCAGATTGCGACATTTTCCGCCATGATTCATCAATCGATGACCATAACAAAAATAGACTTCTTTGGTAATTGTAAACATTTTTCAACCCTTAATTGTTTTAATAATAGCCGCAATTTCATACTCTTTGGCTGATATACTTGGCTCAACACGCGTCACTTCAACAAAAGCAGTGAGTGCCATATTAACCAAATTTTGTGGTGTAATATGAATTTCTATTGCTTTTCCGACGTCAAAAGCGTGCTGTGCAACAAAAGAAACCCCCGAACCACTTAATGAAGTGCATTTCGCTGGATAAAATGATGTTGAATTGACGGCTCGATACTGTATTCCACACTCCACACTCATGCGCATATCAGTGCGTTTCTCAGCGTATCCCATGGTTTTTTTCTCGTCTAAGGATGAATGGACAAAATTTTACTATAAAATGGGCATTTATATTTTTTTACCTTGTCACCTTTGAGATGCTTTTATGAAAAAAACCGTTGTGTTAACCGGTATCACTACCACTGGAACCCCCCATTTAGGTAATTATGTCGGTGCTATTCGCCCTGCAATTGGCTTGAGTAAAGACGACAATATTACGCCATTTTATTTTCTTGCTGATTATCATGCGTTAATTAAATGCCAAGAACCTGAACGCGTACGTCAATCGAGTTTGGAAATTGCGGCAACATGGCTCGCGTTAGGACTTGATACGACAAACGCCGTTTTCTATCGTCAATCCGATATACCTGAAACGCTAGAACTGACTTGGCTACTCACTTGCGTTACGTCAAAAGGGTTAATGAATCGCTCCCATGCTTATAAAGCAGCGGTAGCCGAAAACGAAACCACAGCTGAAAATGACGCTGATAAAGGCATCACAATGGGATTATTTAGTTATCCTGTGTTAATGGCTGCGGATATTTTACTGTTTAACGCAAATAAAGTCCCCGTTGGCAAAGATCAGCAACAACACATTGAAATGGCACGCGACATTGGCGCACGATTTAATCATATTTATGGCGAGCATTTTACACTTCCTCAAGCCGTTATTGATGAAAAAGGCGCGATATTAGCCGGTTTAGATGGTCGTAAAATGAGCAAAAGCTATCAAAACACGATTCCTTTGTTTGAACCAGAAAAAAAACTCAAAAAATTAATCAATAAAATCAAAACGAATTCACTCGAACCCGGTGAACCTAAAGATACCAGTGATTGCACTTTATTTAGTTTATATCAAGCCTTTGCGACACCCGATGAAGTCGCAGACATTCGCAATCGCTACGCTGAAGGCATCAGTTGGGGGGAAATGAAATCGGTGTTATTTGAAAAAATCAATACCGAAATTACACCAGCACGCGAACGCTACGAAACACTTTTAGAAAAACCGATGCACATTGAAGAACAATTACAAGAAGGCGCGAAAAAAGCTCGCGCAATGAGTGCGCCATTCATTGCACAACTACGCGATGCAGTAGGTATCTCACCTTTTTCTGGAAAATAAACGCGAAAATAGCATTTACTGGCATTCATTGTGAAAGTAGATGATGTATGACACCCTCTCTTATGGATTGACTGGGGAGGTTGTCAAATATTTGCTATACTATTGAGCTTAATCTTATTGGCGCTTTCATTCACATTATTTCATGCTTTCTTTTTCATCTGTTTCTGTCAGTGCACCTGCTCGGCTGCACATGGGTTTTTTAGATTTAAGCGGTTCTCTACAGCGGCATTTTGGCAGTATTGGCGTGGCACTCAATGAACCCGTTACCCGCATTGTTATATCACACGCCACGCAACGTAAAATTAGCGGTATCGAAAATAGTCGTATCGCCAATTATCTCACCTTGTTTTGTGATGCGCTTGAGATATCTGATGCGCTACACATTGAATTAACTCACGTTATTCCTTCACACATTGGGCTGGGTTCTGGCACGCAAATGGCTATCGCTATAGGAGCAGGACTCAATGCTTTTTATGATTTAAAATTGAGCGTGCGCGATATTGCTACTGTGATGGATCGCGGTTTGCGCTCTGGTATTGGTATTGGCGTTTTTGAGCAAGGTGGTTTTGTGGTGGATGGCGGACGCGGTGAGAATACAGTGATACCACCGATTCTGGCGCACTTTGATATTCCTGAGAACTGGCGATTTATTCTTGTTTTCGATAAACGTGGTCAAGGCTTACATGGTACGGCCGAAATTGACGCATTTAAAAATTTACCACCCTTCCCTCGTGCACAAGCCGAGCGCTTGAGTTACCTATTGTTAATGCAAGCACTTCCAGCTATTGCCGAAAAAGATTTAATCCGTTTTGGTGAAGTAATTACTGAATTGCAGCGCACGGTAGGCGAACATTTTTTGCCTGCGCAAGGCGGTATTTTCACCAGTCAAGATGTAGCGAAAGCGATGCAATTTTTTGCGGATGCGGGCGCGGTTGCTATTGGTCAAACATCTTGGGGGCCAACAGGCTTTTGTTTAGTTGGTGATGAGGATATGGCCAAGACATTAGTCCAACGGGCACAACCCATTTTTGCATCAACACCACTAGAATTTCACATCGTTAGCGCCCGAAATCGCGGTGGCGAAATTATTGTTACCTAACCCATTACAATTAAGGAAGTATCAAGATATGTTAAGAATCGGACAAGGCTACGACGTACATCGTTTTAATGATGGTAATGAAATTATTTTAGGCGGTGTGAGCATTCCTTATGAGCGTGGACTTGAAGCGCATTCAGATGGAGATGTCGTTTTACATGCGCTTTGTGATGCGCTGCTTGGTGCGCTTGCCATGGGCGATATTGGTAAACATTTTCCTGATACAGATGCTGCTTTTAAAGGTGCTGATAGCCGTGTTTTATTGCGTCATGTTTACGCTTTAATTAAAGCGAAAAATTATGTTTTAGGGAATGCTGATATTACGATTATTGCACAAGCGCCAAAAATGCTCCCACATACACCTAAAATGTGTGAAAACATTGCAAGCGACTTAGAAGTCAATATAGATCAAATTAATGTTAAAGCCACAACGACAGAAAATTTGGGATTTGAAGGACGTAAAGAAGGTATCGCAGTGCAAGCTATTGTTTTGCTAACCGACATTCCGCACCTAATAAAAAGCAATTTGTGATTTGAAATGGGTTCGAGAAACATAGCACACACCTTGAATGTATTACAAAGCCTCAATTAAACTAATTGTGCATAAACTCTTATGTCACTGTACTGTTTCGCCAATAACCAAACTTATCACACCAGTGTCAATCAAAGTGGAAACTTGTTTTTTACCAATAGGCTCGCCTGATTGAGGCGAAGCATTACCACTTTTACTCACGCGTGCGCTAACCTGCACATTGGCAACGGATGAAATAGTCATGTTTGGCATCATTGCCATACTGTCATCAAGCGTGATGTCGATAGGTAAATCTTTCACTTGCTTTTTCACGGCGGCTAAAGGCATTTTTCCGCCTTGCGCGGGTTGAGCATAAATGAAAACGTAATCTTCCGAACTCACGGTAGACTTGAATTTATCATCAAGGGCAACCGCTAAATGAAGACTTTTACCACTTGCAGCAGGCGAAGACACTTCTTTTGTACCATCAACTTTTTCGCCTAAGGCTTCTCTAGCTTGATCAATTAACTTTTGAACTTCAGCATAATCGGCATCATTAGGTTTGTAGTGCGTTTGCAATTTTTTCCAATAACCAATGGCTTCATTGAATTTACCATCTTCCGCATTGGCTAAACCGTATAGCCACAGGCCCATATCATTATCTGCATCAAGCGCTAACGCTTTTGCTACTATTTCGGTGGGTTCGCCTAATAGCGAGCCGCCATTTTGCATCGCAATAACATCTGCTAATTGCAACAGTGTTTGGGGTTCATCACCAAGTAATGCGCGAGCTTTCCGTAATGCACTGACCGCATCGGGATAACGTTTTAACACTTTATAAGAACGCGCAAGCATAATCCAACCTTGTGGATCTTGCGGATCTTGTGCCATTTTTTGCGCCAATTTTTCAACCATGGCGTTAATATCGGTAACGGTTTTTGGTGTTCCTGCTGCCGTAGTCATGGGTAAATCAAATGCACGCAAATCGCCTTTAATACTATATAAAGCTAACGCTAACAAAGGCACAAAAATAGCGAGTGGCAGCGCTAGCCAACGTCCTTTATTCTCATCAATGACATGTTCATGTGAATTCGATAAATCTTGATGTAAATGTAGCATTAACTCATTTTGCAGCGCGTCAAATTGCGGTTGCGTAATAATGCCATTTTCAAGTTCATCATTGAGCGCTTGCATTCTATTTTGCGCGAGTAAAATATTGGTGGACTCGTCATTTTGTGAAACGTGTTTGACTTTAAGCCACAGCGGAATTAACAAAAAACAGAGCGCAATGGCAATGAATAGCGCGACAAAAATACCAAATTGAATCATTTTTTATTACTCTTCAAATGTAAAAGTTCTTTAATTCGCGCCAATTCGTTTTGAGAGAGTCGCTCGTCCGCATTAGTTTCTCGACGATTAAGTATTGACATAAAACTTAATGCGCCAATCAGTAGCGCAAGAACAGGGGTAAACCACAAAATAATGGTTCGCGCGTTAAAAGGTGGGCGATACAATACAAAATCGCCATAACGCTCTGTCATATAATCAATAATTTCTTTATTGGATTTTCCACTATTGAGCATTTCATAGACCTTGCGACGCAAATCTTGAGCAAGCTCCGCATGGGAATCGGCAATATTTTGATTTTGACAAACTAGGCAACGTAATTCCTCAGTGAGTGCTTGATAACGCAACTCCAGTTCTGGCGATGTAAATTGATACACTTCAATTTCAGCGTGAACACTTTGCATGAAAAGAAATAAACACAACACGATTTTTTTCATTTGCTAACTCTCCCTGTTTAACTGTTCAATGAGTGGCTTAATAATAGTTTGCAGAATAATAGGATCAACGGGGCCGGTTTGCTTATGGCGAACTATCCCTTGTTTGTCGATAACAAATGTTTCGGGCACACCATAAACACCCCAATCAAGCCCTGCCATCCCGTCAATATCAGAAATACTGATTTTATACGGATTACCCAAACGTTCAAGCCACTGCATAGCAGCCGCTGGCTCATCTTTGTAATTCAAGCCTACAA
The DNA here is from genome assembly GCA_039800705.1 of Pseudomonadota bacterium. GTDB lineage: Bacteria > Pseudomonadota > Gammaproteobacteria > Methylococcales > Methylomonadaceae > UBA10906. Next base: position 5,254 of record JBDLQG010000061.1, on the reverse strand, counting down.
GATGAATTGAACTATCGCGGGCAAATTCGGTTAAATAAACATGTTCTTGTCGACATGATACGCACCAAGACGCCCAGACATTGAGTAACCACACTTTACCTTTCATGTCGGCGGGTGAAAATGTTTTTTGCGGCTGATGTAATTGCGGCAATGTAAATGCTGGAGCGGGTTTATTAATAAGCGGTGAAGGTACGTCATGGGGATCGAGTTTTAAACCAATCCCTAAGAATACAACCATGACCAAAAAAGCCATTAACGGCAAGATAAATCGCAAACGCATTAATTTTTCTCCGGTTTAAATTCACGACGATAGCGTTTATCCATCACCGCCAGTAATCCACCTAAAGCCATGAATACGCCCCCCATCCAAATCCAACGTACAAACGGTTTGTAGTAAATACGCAGCGCCCATGCACCATCACTACCTAGCGGTTCACCCAAAGCCACAAATAAATCGCGTGTCACACCCGCATCAATACCCGCTTCAGTCATCGGCATACCTGATGCGCGATAAATACGTTTTTGCGGATAAAGCTCTGACACAACATGTTGATTTTTGGTAACGGTAAAATGCCCTTGATTAGCATCATAATTCACGCCTTCAATGGGTGTCACACCATGAAAAAGGAAATCATAACCTGCCAAATGCAGCGATTCATGTGGCGCAAGACGGATATCTTTTTCTTGTGAATAAGTCGAAACAAGCGTCACACCAACGATAAACACCGCAATACCAAAATGCGCAAGTGACATCGCCCAAATACCTAATGGCTGATCTTTTAATGCACGCCATTTATTTGCTTTATGGCGCAGCCTGTCATAAATACCCAATCCCACGCCAAGCGTTGTCCATGCGGCAAGCGATAAACCAATAAAAGCTGACCATGTAAATTGTTCAGGTAAGCATGCCAATGCAAACCCAATCAGCAAACTTGCTCCTAAGGGCAGCATTACGAGTTGCCATAAGCGACTCACACTATCTTGTCGCCAGCGCGATAACACGCCAATACCCACAAAAAATGCCAAAGGCGCTGTTAATGGAATAAACACCCCATTGAAATAAGGCGGGCCTACCGAAATTTTACCCATGCCGAGTGCGTCAATGACTAAAGGGTAAAGCGTTCCCAGTAAAATCGTCGCAGTTGTGGCAACAAGTAAAATATTATTCGTTAATAGCAATGCATCACGCGATACTAATTCAAAATGCCCTTCACTCTTAATTTTAGGCGCTTGAATAGCAAATAAGGTCAATGAACCACCCACCACCACTGCTAAAAAGACTAAAATAAAAATACCGCGTGTTGGGTCGCTTGCAAAAGCGTGTACCGACGTTAAAACACCTGAGCGAACGAGAAACGTACCAAGCAAACTCAAGGAAAAGGCAAAAACCGACAATAAAATAGTCCAGCTTTTAAACATGCCCCGTTTTTCTGTAGCCGCTAGCGAGTGAATTAACGCTGTCCCCACGAGCCAAGGCATAAATGACGCATTTTCAACGGGATCCCAAAACCACCAACCGCCCCAACCCAGTTCGTAATACGCCCACCAACTTCCTAAAACAATGCCGCTCGTTAAAAATAACCATGCGGTGGTAGTCCAAGGACGCGTCCAGCGCACCCACGCGGCATCAAGTTTGCCGTTCATCAGTGCGGCAATCGCAAAGGCAAAAGCGACTGAAAAGCCCACATAGCCCATATATAGCATAGGCGGATGAATTGCCATTCCGGGGTCTTGAAGCAGTGGATTTAAATCACGCCCTTCAAATGGTGCCGGAAATAAACGCTCAAACGGATTAGACGTAAAAATAATAAATAACAAAAATCCAACCGCTACCGCGCCCATGATACTCAATACGCGTGCGATAAGTTCGGTAGGCAGATTTTTACTAAAAATCGCCACTGCTGCGGTCCAAATCGATAAAATTAACGCCCAAAGCAGAAGAGACCCCTCATGTGAACCCCAAACGCCAGCAATTAAATAGACGGTTGGTAAATGCGTATTTGAATTAGATGCAACGTAAAGTACCGAAAAATCATGCTGCAAAAAACAAGTGGTCAAAATACCATACGCCACCATCATGAAAAATAATTGCCCAAAAGCCGCTGGGCGTGCGAGCGCAATCCATCCACCAATCCCTTTCGAAACGCCAAGCAACGGTACAATAGTCAGCACAATCGAAACACACGCTGCCAGAATTAAAGCGAATTGACCTAATTCGGGTAACATCATGGTTTTGCCTCCGTTGGCGCTTTTTTCATACTGCCAGCCACTTCTGGAGGCATATAATTTTCATCATGTTTCGCTAACACTTCTTGCGCAATAAAAACCCCGTTTGCATCTAATTTGCCATTCGCCACAATTCCCTGCCCTTCACGAAATAAATCCGGCAAAATGCCGGTATATTGCACCGTGACTTCTTTTGCCATGTCTGTTAGCACGAATTGTACGGTTAACCCCGAAGGTTGGCGAACGACACTGCCTTTGACCACCATGCCGCCTAAACGAAATAAATGATCTTTGGGGGCTTTGCCTTCAACAACATCTGTTGCCGAGAAAAAATACATCAAATTATCGTTAAAGGCGCGAAGTCCAAAAAATGTCGCAATGGAAATGCCCGTAATCATCAATAAAATGAGCGCCAAACGCTTTTTCTTTACAATTCTCATGACGTTTTCTCGCGCTTACGTTTGAATATTAAGCTGCGTAAAATGTGTTTATGGGCGAGCAACGGCTTAATAATTCCCAGTAGCATTAAAACAAACGTTAGTCCATAAGCTGTCCATACATAAAACGCATAGCCGCCCATAGCGAAAAATTCACTCATTTCACCTTCTCCAATAAATCATCAATCCATTTTGCGTTCTGTTCGCGTTCAAGTAACTCATTGCGAGAGCGCAAAAGCAACGCGATAAAATAATATACCTTGAAAGCACCCGCCATAAACAATAAAGGAATTAGCATATCAATATGAATAGACGGCTTGTCGAGTTTTGTCACCGTTGCACCTTGATGCAGGGTATTCCACCATTCCACCGAATAATGAATAATGGGAATATTCACCACACCAACCAACGCTAAAATCGCCACAGCGCGAGAAGCGGTGCGCTTATCTTCAATGCCGCTGTAAAGACCAATAACGCCTAAGTATAAAAACAATAAAATCAGCTCTGAGGTGAGTCGTGCGTCCCACACCCACCACGTGCCCCACATGGGTTTCCCCCAAAGCGAGCCTGTCACCAGCGCTAAAAAGGTAAAACTTGCGCCAACCGAGGCGCTGCTAATACTCACGATTTCAGCAAGTTTAATGCGCCAAACAAGACCAATCCCGCCACTAATTGCCATCACAACGTAGATGAACATCGACATCCACGCTGCGGGAACGTGAACATAGATAATGCGAAAACTATCGCCTTGTTGATAATCGGCCGGCGCCGTCACTAAACCGCCATATAACCCATAGCCAAGTAACACCAAAAATAAGGCCGTTAGCCAAGGCAACATTTTTCCGCTAATCGCGTAAAAATACGGCGGTGAAGAAAACTTATAAATAAATCGCATGAACATAATTAACTTAAACTCATCTTTAAAGCTGCCGCAGTGGGCAGTGGGGTTAACGTAAACGCTAAAAATAAAATGGCGCACATCATCGATAAATGCCCTGAAACCGGAAAGCCGGTCATCGCTGCATCAATTGCGCTACTCGCAAAAATTAAAATCGGCACATAAAGCGGCAACACTAAAATAGCGAGCAACGCGCCTCCTTTACGCAAACCCAATGTCAAGGCAACGGCAATGCCGCCAATTAAACTCAGGACAGGCGTTCCCAGCAATAATGTGAGCATCAAAACACCAATAATATCTGTATCCATGTGAAGCATCATTCCCATCAAAGGGGCAATAAAAAGGAGTGGAACACTTGATACCAGCCAATGCCCAATCACTTTTGCCAAAACCAAAATAGACAAGGGATGTGGCGTCATCACCATTAACTCTAAACTCCCGTCGTCGTAGTCTGCTCGAAACAAATTTTCAATCGACATTAATGAGGCAAGTAACGCCGCTACCCAAATAATGGCTGGCGCAATACGCTTGAGTAACGCAATCTCTGCGCCCAATGCCAGTGGAAATAACGTAATCACCATGACAAAAAAAGCTAACGGATTGATTAATTCTGCACGAAAACGATAAGCGAGTAATAAGTCGCGTTTTATCACGGCGCTAAACGCGTTGAGTAATGAGGACGTTTTTTTCATAAATGAATTTTCTGCATTAACGTATGCGGTAATTGGGTTTCATGATGTGAGGTCATAATAACAAGCCCCCCTTGATTGGCATGCGTTTCTATAAATTTTTCAAATAATTTAATGCTTGCACGATCAAGAGAGGTAAACGGTTCATCAAGAATCCAAAGTGGTTTATGTGTACAAAGCAACCGCGCAAGCGCTAAACGACGCTGTTGACCAGCAGATAACAAACGCACAATTGTATCTTGATAGCCATCTAAACCCACTTGAGCCATTGCTTCATCAATATTTAACGTTGTTGATGATAATGCCTGTGCGTAACGCAAATTTTCTTGCGCGGTTAATGCGACTTTTAAACCATTATTGTGTCCGATGTACGCGGTGTCTTGATAAAAATGAACCGAATTTTCAATCAATTCCTCATTCCAAAATAAATGACCACTTTCAGCGCGACGAAACCCTGTCAAAATGCGAAGCAGTGACGTTTTTCCCGCGCCATTTGCCCCTTCAATGAGCAAAACTTGTCCGCTACTTAATGTAAAATCTAGCTCACTAAATAAGATACGATCATCACGAACGCACGAAAGTTGATAAGCTTCAAGTTTGTTTAAATTAGTCATTGAGTGAAAAATTATATTTTTAAAATTTTAGGCGCATTATACGTTAATTCTCTAGCGAATTTAGCGTTGCTTGTAGCATTTGCCACACTTCTTTGGTTAATTTCCCCACATGCCTTGCACGCACAATCCCATTTTGGTCAATAAGATAGGTTTGCGGCAAACTAAGCACATCAAAAGGCTGCGCAGCGCTCATCGCGCCATCAAACATAATGTCATCAAAAGGGTTGCCCTTCGCCTTTAAATACCCCCGCGCATTGTCCAAATCATCTTGATAATCCACGCCATACACAAAAAAACGATGTTGCTCAGCAATGTCCATTAATAACTGATGTTACGCAGTCTGAAGTTTAGCCAATTCAGCGTAAGCCATTTGAGTTGCGCGAATGAGTA
>JBDLQG010000060.1:0-11599 GCA_039800705.1 Pseudomonadota bacterium | reverse complement strand
TCTGTCTGTCTGTCTGTCTGTCTGTCTGTCTGTCTGTCTGTCTGTCTGTCTGTCTGTCTGTCTGTCTGTCTGTCTGTCTGTCTGTCTGTCTGTCTGTCTACTGAAATCATTTGACTATTCCAAAATAACTGATAGTTTTGACAGTTTATTCTTGTTGTGAATTTTCTTATTCCAAGCGTGTTTTTCTTAGGGTAAATTCTGAATGCTTAATCTTTTTCAAAACGATTTCATGCCTCACGGATTTTGTATCAAATGGTCGTGGGATTTACTGACGCTATATGTTGTAAGCGATGGCTTTATATTTTTAGCTTATTCTTATATTGGTATTGCGCTGATTGTTTTCGCACGAAAAAATGTTGGCTTAGCATGGAATAAACTGCTGTGGTTGTTTGCGGCATTTATTTTGAGTTGTGGTTTGACGCATTTACTCGATATTGTGACATTTTGGCAGCCGATATATTGGATGGATGCCATATTGAAAAGCGTCACAGCGATATTGTCGTTTATTACCGCGTGTGCTTTAGCACCACTTATTCCCGAGCTGTTGAATTTACATAGCGATGAAGAATTAGATGCTATTACCAGTAAATTACTCAATGAGAAACAGGAGCGTAAGAACAGCCATGATTTACTGCTCAAATTATCACAGCAAGTCATTGGCATGCTTTATCAGTTTAAACAGTCTGTGCAGGGTAATTACTCATTTCCGTATACAAGTGATGGGATAAAAACACTTTTTGAACTCAATTCTGAAGACCTTTATCATGATATGGTTAAGTTAACAGAGCGAGTGCATCCAGATGATTTACCTAAAATCATGTTGAATGTAGAGAAATCAGCACAAAATATGGAAATGTGGCAACTTGAATATCGCGTTATACTGCCCGAAAAAGGATTGCGATACCATTTTGGACAATCAATGCCCGAGCGACAAGCTGATGGAAGTATTGTGTGGTATGGCTTTGTGACGGATATTACCGAAAGTAAAAATATTGAAAAGTTTTACCATCTGCAAAAACTCGAAAGTATTGGTCGTTTAACAGCGGGTATTGCTCATGATTTTAATAATCTTTTGATGGCGATTTCAGGCTATAACGAATTAAATAAACTATCAGTGCAAAGTGCTTTAGATAATACGGAAGAGTTAAAAAGCGATATTCTTTCCAATTCAGCACAAGTTGAATTAGCTTGCACAAAAGCAACAACCTTAATAGAGAAAATGATGTTTTATTGCAGACGAGATGGTGAAGAAAGCAATCATAATCCGGTAGTTGATTTAAATCATGCGTTACAACAAAATTTAACGATGATACGAGGCATGATTCCCAATTCGGTTATTTTTGAAATGCACTTTGTGGATAACATTGTTGAGTTGCCGCAATTAGACGAAAGCAATCTCAATCAAATTATCATGAATTTATATGTCAACGCCCGTGATGCAATGAATGAAAAAGGGATCATTACTTTAGAGACGAGGGAGATTGATGTCGTCAATGTGTGTAGTTGTTGCCGTGCTGAAATTAATGGTCGATATATCGAAATTAAAGTGGCTGACAACGGATCGGGAATGGAACCTGCCGTTGCGAGACACATTTTTGATCCGTTCTACACCACAAAAGAAGTTGGTAAAGGAACAGGGTTAGGTTTATCTGCCATTTCTGGCATTGTGCATAACGCGGATGGGCATATTTTACTTGAAACGGAAGTTGGAAAAGGGACGGCATTTCGATTGTTGTTTTTAAAAGTTTGAATAAAAAATCAATTCTGAAATGTGCCCTCTTGCAAATAAACGTGGATTAATATTCAAACACTCAAACCAATTTCTGCAATAAAAAATGACGAACACGTTTGACTGTATTTATAACTGGCCCAGAACCACCCATCGCAACAGCATCTACTAAGCAATACCATGCAGCGACGCCACTAGGAGGATTACCTTGTGGCAAACCTAGAACGGGATCAATTTCAGCCCAATGCCACGTTCCCACGGCAGTACCAATTAATTCTAGCCATGTTGTGATGAAAAATGCCGCTAAATACACCAGCGGTGAGCGTCCTTTAAATAAATAAAATAAAAAGACAACAAAGAGCAACGCCCCTACAAAATCCCCTTGCGCTGCAAAAGTAATTCCCCAAAGCGACCACGCGCCACAAACAACCACAACAAATAACGCAATTTGACGTGCATAGCGTACAAATAAACCAGACCGTCCCAGTGCAACAGCCGTTAAATAGACCATGCCGTGACCAGCAGGCACGTAAGCAGGTACATTGTGGAAACGATACGTGTATCCACCCATAAAAGGCGAGGCGAAATGTTCTCCAATCGTTGCAAAGAGGACGGCAATTAACACTTGCACCCGAATTTCTTTATTTTCACCTAATAGCCAACCGATTAAAAATACCCAACCACTGACGCCCAGCGCATTTTGTTTTTCAATCGTTGCGTCAGCATCTGTTATTAAACAGACAGCGACACAGAAAAACGTAAACGCCGCAATCCAATAATCACGTTTACTGTGTGGGTGAAGGTTGTGTTGCGGGGGAAAATAACGAAACATAGCGATAACTCTAAGCAATAATTCAATAATTGAAGTGTGAAGTAATTTTCAAGTCTAGCATTGCCTCATCGTTTCACGCAAACATCCATGCAAAACAAAATCATTTCAACGTGCCGTAATGGTATTTTCGTTAGATTGCGCCTAAAATGAAACTGAAATAAAACACTGCTATGCTTTCGTTATCCTTCTTACTATTTCTGGAGTTTGTTTATGGGACCACATTATTTAAATCATTTTTTTACTCCAAAATCGGTGGCCATTGTCGGTGCATCTGAACGCCCAGACAGTGTGGGCTATCGTATTTTACTCAACATGCAAGAAGCCGCTTTTAAGGGCGGGCTCTACCCTGTTAACAATAAACGCGACCAAATTTTAGGACTCAAAGCCTATCCCGACCTGCATGCAGTTCCTGAAGAACTTGATTTAGTGGTCATTTCAACGCCCGCGCCCACCGTACCGGATATCATGCGTCAGTGTGGTGAAAAAGGCGTGAATTGCGTCATTATCATTACGGCGGGTTTTGGTGAACTTGGCGAAGAAGGAAAGAAACTCCAGCAGGAAGTGCTTGATATTGCACACCGTTACAATATTCGTATTATTGGCCCAAATTGTTTAGGCGTGGTGCGTCCAAGTGGTTTTTTGAATGCCACGTTTGGCGATGGGGTGGTGAAGGATGGCAATTTAGCATTACTTTCACAATCTGGCGCGGTGTGTACCGCTATTTTAGATTGGGCAAAATCGCAAGATATTGGCTTTTCAACGGTGGTGTCGATGGCAGGCGCGGCGGATATTGATTTTGGTGAAGTGCTTGATTATCTCGCTACCGATACCAAAACGACGGGGATTTTAATGTACGTTGAGGGTATTCGTGATGCGCGACGTTTTTTAAGTGGACTCAAAGCAGCGGCGCGATTGAAACCGGTGATTCTCATCAAATCCGGTCGCCATGAAGCGGGCGTTAAAGCGGCGATGTCGCATACGGGTGCGATGGTGGGTGGTGATAATGTTTTTGATGCGGCTATCGCGCGTGCGGGTGTTGTACGTGCGTATAGTATTACAGAACTTTTTTCAGCGGCGCGTGTGCTGGCTAATAATTATGTAGTCAACGAAGATCGCCTTGCTATTATTACAAATGCCGGTGGTCCGGGCGTGATGAGTACCGATCGCGCTGAAGATGTCGGCATTAAAATGGCAGAGCTAAGTGAGGCGAGTTTAACAGCACTCAACGCAGTATTGCCGATTCATTGGTCACACGCCAATCCCGTGGATATTTTGGGTGATGCAACATCAGAGCGCTATCAGCAGTCACTGGAAATCTGTTTAAAAGACGATAATATTGATGGCGTACTGGTGATTTTAACGCCTCAAGCGATGACAGATCCCGTGCAAGTAGCGCAATGTATTATTGACGGTGCAAAACACAGTAAAAAACCGGTACTTGCCGCATGGACGGGAGGGGCAAAAGTGCAAGCGGGGCGCGAATTATTTGCCAATAGTCGTGTCGCCCATTTTTCAACACCTGAAGTGGCGGTTGACGCGTTTGGTTTTTTAGCCAATTATGCGCAGAATCAAATTTTACTCAAACAAATTCCCTCGCCCTCTGATGAAAAAGTGATGCCTGATGTCACGGGCGCACGTTTGATCATTGAGCGTGTGCTTGCTGAAGGGCGAGATGTATTGACCGCGCAAGAAGCGAAAGCGATTTTAGCCGCCTTTCACATTCCTGTGAATCAAACGGTTAAAGTATCCAGCGCAAAAGACGCCATGATTGCAGCGGAAACATTAGGTTTTCCGGTTGTACTCAAAATCAATATGCCCGAATTTAGCCATAAATCGGATATTGGCGGTGTGCGTTTAAACATTAACAGTGTGCAGGATATTGCTCGTCATTTCACTGAAATGGAACAAGCCATTAAACGCAAATACCCCGATATTCACGACGTGGGCATGACCGTCGAAACCATGTTTAAATCGGCGAGTGGGCGTGAGTTGATGATTGGCGTGGTGCGTGACCCTGTGTTTGGCCCTGCGATTAGTTTTGGTCTAGGTGGCACAATGGTTGAAATTCTCAAAGATAACGCCGTTGCGCTACCGCCGCTTAATGAATATATGGTTGAGCAAATGATTGCCAAAACCAAAGCGGCAAACTATTTAAACGCATTCCGTGATTTGCCACCAGCCAATAAAAAAGCATTAGTGGATGTGCTGCTCAATATTTCAGATATGGTGAGTGAATTGCCAGAAATTTTAGAGCTCGACATTAACCCGTTAATTGTGGATGCACATGGCGCGATTGCCGTTGATGCGAGAATTAAAGCGCAAAGTAGTCATCAATTAAGCCGCTATGCACACATGGCTATTCACCCATATCCACACGAATTAACACAGCATTATTCAACGCCAAGCGGTATTAATGTTACTGTGCGTCCTATTCGCCCAGAAGACGCCAAAATGGAAACGGATTTTGTCAGTCGATTATCTGAGCAAACTAAATATTTCCGCTATCATCGTGCTCTACAAGAATTAACGCCCGAAATGCTTGTGCGTTTTACCCAAATTGATTATGACCGTGAAATGGCCTTTGTTGCGGTGTGTGACGATCCAACACTGCCAAGTGAGCTCGGCGTTGGGCGGTATAGTGTGAATCCCGATGGCCATTCTGTTGAATTTTCACTCGTGGTAGCCGATGATTCTCAGCATTTGGGGATTGGTTCAAAATTGATGCGCACATTGATGCAATCTGCGAAAGAAAAAGGCATGCTCTTTTTTGAAGCGGAAGTACTCAGTTCAAACGAAGCGGCACTCGCCATGCTTCATAAACTTGGGTTTAGCATTGACGCTATTGCAGGAAATGATGAACTAGTGCGGGCAATTAAGGATTTACGCCAATAAATTGGGAGACTATATTTTTATGCACAGTTTTATTGTACAGCTTGCGCAAGAGAACGGTTTTCAATCCACGCGATTATTGAAAATTTTGCACGCGATTCAAAAACGTTATTTTTATATTCCCGCAAACGCGATTGACTTGCTAGCCGAGCAACTGCATATTCCGCGCACACATATTCAAAGTGTCGTTGCGTTTTACAGTTTTTTTCATACGCAGCCCAGTGGCAAATATACGATTTTAATCAGCGATTCGATTACTGATTTGATGTTAGGTAAATCAGCGCTAATGACGTATTTTGCGCAGCAGTTAAAGGTTGATATCGGTCGTGTTCGTGCCGATGGTTTGGTGAGTTTAAACAGTACATCATGTACAGGTATGTGTGATCAAGGCCTTGCAGGTCTGGTAAACGGCTATGCGCTGACGCGATTAACAAAACCGCGAATTGATCAAATTGTTGATTATGTGAATCGTGAAATTCCCCTGACACAGTGGGATGCGGATTTATTTCATGTCGATGACAATATTATCAAATCGGATTTATTACTGAATGAAAAACCACTCAAAGGACAAGCCGTTACCTCTGCGTTTGCCCGTGGATTTAGTGAAACCTTAGCGGAAATAGAATTGTCTGGGCTGCGTGGGCGAGGTGGCGCAGGTTATACCACTGCGTGGAAATGGAAGTTTTGCCGTGAAGAAAATGCGACGCAACGCTATGTTGTTTGCAATGCAGACGAAGGTGAACCGGGGACATTTAAAGATCGTGTACTGTTGAATTCTTATGCCGACAGTGTATTTGAAGGCATGACTATTGCCGCAGCTATCGTGGGCGCAACGCACGGTTTCCTTTATTTGCGTGGCGAGTATTTGCATCTACTCGATAAACTTGAAGGTATTTTAGTTGCCCGTCGCGCGGCTAATTTGCTTGGGTGTAATATTTTGCAAAAAGGGTTTGATTTTGATATCGAGATTTGTCTAGGTGCTGGCGCGTATATTTGCGGTGAAGAATCGGCTCTAATTGAATCACTTGAGGGTAAAGCGGGTATTCCGCGTAATCGTCCACCATATCCGGTGACACAAGGCTATTTAGCAAAACCTACTGTTGTCAACAATGTCGAAACCTATGTTGCAGCGGCAAATATTGCTGTTCATGGTGGCGCGTGGTTTGCCAAACTGGGAACAGCGAAATCGAAAGGCACCAAGATTTTAAGTATTAGCGGCGATTGCACCACACGCGGTATTTACGAATATGAGTTTGGTACGACGGTGAAAACAATTTTAGCCGATTGTGGCGCGAGTGATGTACTTGGTGTGCAAGTAGGCGGGCCTTCGGGCGTGTTTATTTCTAACGATGAATTTGAGCGAAAAATTGCCTTTGAAGATTTAGCAACGGGCGGGTCATTTATCATTTTCAATAATACGCGCTCCATTTTGGATATTGTGCATAATTTTACCCATTTCTTTGCACATGAGAGTTGTGGATTCTGTACACCTTGCCGTGTTGGGACATCGCTACTCAAAAAGCAAGTCGATAAAATTGTAGAGGGTCACGGCAGCGCAGGTGATATCGTCGCACTTGAAGAGCTCTGTCAACTCATTAAAAACTACAGTCATTGTGGTTTAGGGCAAACGGCGGCAAATCCAGTTTTATCCACACTTGAGCGTTACCCTGAAATCTATCAAGCGATGTTGAAAAAAATTAGTTATGAACCCGGATTTGATTTAGATAAATCACTTGAAACCGCAAGACGCATGGCAAAGCGCAATGATGCAGCGGCGCATTTAGCACAAGTGGAGAATTGAGCATGACGAAAACTTTTGTGATTGACGGAAAAACCATTCCCTTTGAAGAGGGGCAAACGATTATGCAAGCTGCAAGTGCTGCTGGCGTGTATATTGCGCATTTATGTCATCATCCACAATTCACACCACATGGCAGTTGTAAGTTATGCACGGTCAAGGTCAATGGACGCAATTGCTCAGCGTGTACGTTTCCTGCGTCAGAAGGTCAAAACGTGACGAACGTTAGTAAAGCACTCAACGAGGATCGTGAAAAAATCACGCAAATGTTATTTGTGGAAGGTAATCATTTTTGCCCTTCTTGTGAAAAAACGGGAAATTGCCAACTTCAAGCGGTGGCGTATCATTTGAATATGACCGATAACCACTTTCCGCATTTTTTTGAAAATCGTGAAGTCGATGCGTCGCATCCAGATGTCATGATTGATCACAATCGCTGTATTTTCTGTACATTATGTGTGCGTGCGAGTGAGCAAGTGGATGGCAAAAACGTATTTGCGATTAGTGGGCGCGGTATTGATAAACGGCTGGTGGTGAATTCGCCAAGCGGTTTGCTTAAAGATTCTGCATTAGACGCGAGTGACTGTGCCGCGCATATTTGTCCAACAGGCGCGATTTTAATGAAACGAACAGGTTATAACGTTCCCATTGGGCAGCGTATTTATGATCACGCGCACATTGATGAGGTTGCGCTGGCGAGTGAAGGGGAAGTGCATGACCACTAAAAAAGTGAAAGTAGCTACGGTATCGCTAGCAGGGTGCTTTGGTTGTCACATGTCGTTTTTAGATTTAGATGAGCGACTTGTGGATTTAGTGGAGCACGTTCAATTTGATCGTTCACCACTCACCGATATTGAACATTGTAGCGACGATTGTGATATTGGGTTAATTGAAGGAGGGGTGTGTAATTCTGAAAATGTGCATGTTTTGCGTGAATTTCGTAAAAATTGCAAAATCCTCGTGGCGGTGGGTGCTTGTGCGATTAATGGCGGTTTGCCAGCGATGCGTAATCATATTCAGTTAGAAGATTGTTTAAATGAAGCCTATATGGACGGCATTGGCGTAGAAAATCCACAAATTCCTAATGATGTGGAATTACCTTTGCTACTTGATAAAGTACATCCACTGCATGAGATCGTGAAAATTGATTATTTTCTGCCCGGATGTCCGCCATCAGCAGATGTCTTTTGGTCATTTCTCACTGATTTACTGGCTGGGCGTGAGCCTGCGTTGCCTTATGCGTTAATTCATTTCGATTAATTTTTTCATTTAAGTTGAAATAATTTTAAAGGGTTCACATGATGTGAACCCTTTTTTTATGCGTGAAATTTTATTTGGGATTCAATGTGTTGCATATCACGTATTTTTTTCAAAAAAGTGTGGCATATCACGCATTTTTGATAATAGTCTAATAGCATTTTTGAATGCTTTTTACCTTAACTATATGAAAATAATAGTAATAACTAAATTGGTATATTTTTGGCTTATTAAACATAGGAAACAGCATGTTTTTTAAGTGAATACTTAATTAATAGGCTGTCTGTTTATTTATTTTTAAGGAATCGTATGAAATCGTATAAAAAAGCAAAATTGGGTACCCTTGTTTCTTCTATTTTACTTGCCACTTCATTTCAAGCAGGCGCGGCAACATCCATTTTAGCTAGTAGCAACATTATCAATTTAACAGGAGGCACAGGAACCGCGACTTTTCAAAAGATTAACGGCGCGTCATGGGTCAGTGAAAGCATGGGGTATTTGGGATGGACGCATTTTAGTAAATGGGGATTTGTTAATTTAACGAAAGGGAAAGCCGTAACGATTGTCGTTGATGCAACGGCAGTTGTGGGTTTTCACCCTGGTATCACTGTTTGGCAGCGTAAAACTAGCACTACTTTACCAACTGCCTTACCTACTGCACCTGCTTCAGGTGTTGCTCCTACACCGGTGCAAGCACTCTTTTACATGAATGATCATTTTTATGATCAAGCATCAAGTATTTCTGTTCCCAATGCGTCAGATGAAACCGCAGGCGTGAGCGTTGGCGCTATTAACATGGAATATGTCGCTAGCGGCTTTGATATTGATGGTCTAGGCGATAAATTCACGCTTGATAATGCGTCCGGCATGCTCAAACCCTTTAACTCAGTGACAGATGCAGCAGCGACGACTATTTTTGGACCTTATTTACCTATGGGATTTGCAACTACCGGACTTGCGAACTCTAAAAAACTCTCTGATGCCGCCAGTGCGACAGGTGTTACTCCCGTTGTAGCAGCAAAAACACCAGGAAGACTCGCGTTAACTTTCACGCCTAAGGTTACAGGTATTTATGAATTTGTAGTTGGGGGTCTTAAACCTGACGTAGGTTCGGCTGCAGCCGTCAATGCTGGCAAAGGAACGGGGAATGTTCACTCTGTTAACGTCACAATTACTCAGAATTAATTCCCTCAATGTGTTGTTTGGCAGGTCAAATGTTTGATGCTTTTCCTCGCATTTGATCTGCTTTATTTTCTATTAGGAAAACCGCGAAATTATGTCTTTACGACACCTATTTTATATTCTCTCAAGCATTGGATTTACGCAATTTGCGTTTGCTCATGGCGACTTAACAGCCAAAAATCTAGGTCAATACCAAATACCCATCACGCCTGGTTTATTGGATGGCAAAACACCTATTGTGGTCGATAAAACAGCCGCTATTCAGTTAGGCAAAGCGTTGTTTTGGGATACGAATGTTGGGAGTCATGGCGTAGCGTGTGCAACTTGTCATTTTCATGCTGGAGCAGATAGTCGAACAGATAATCAGTTAAATTCAGGAATGCTTCATCTGAGTGATCCTGTATCGAGCAGCAAATTTGAAGTAGGGAATCAAAGTGCTAATTACCGTTTAAAAGCGGATGATTTTCCATTTTATAAATTTAGCAATGTAGATAATAGAAATTCACAACTCCTTTTTCAAACGGATGATGTGGTGGGTTCAGCTGGTGTTTACAAACAAACCTTTACCGCTATTGATTTGAATAGGCTTGATGAAGATGTTTGTCAGCCAAGTGATGATCCCATTCATCATGTAGGTAATTTCAACACTCGGCAAACCACAAAACGGAATGCGCCAACCGTTATTAATGCGGTATTTAATCACCGTAATTTTTGGGATGGACGAGCCAATAATGAATTTAATGGTAGCTCCCCATTTGGACCTCGAGATTTAAATGCCAAAATTTGGGTCATCAAAAACGGAAAGGCTACCGCGCAAAAAATAAATTTAAAAAACGCCTCGTTAGCATCGCAAGCACTTGGTCCACCAACTGATATGATTGAAATGTCTTGTAGCGGACGTGTTTTTAAAGATATTGCAAAAAAATTGTTAACGCAAAAGCCACTCGCTAGTCAGCAAATTCACGCTGAAGATAGCGTACTGGCAACCTTACGCGATTCATCAGGGTTAGGACTTACGAGTACTTATGAGGCGTTAATTAAAAAAGCGTTTAATCCAATTTATTGGAAGCAAACTGGTGCGGTAGAAAAAGATAAAGTCTATTCTCAATTAGAAGCTAACTTTTCATTTTTCTTTGGTTTAGCAATTCAAATGTACGAATCCACGCTGATTTCTAATCAAAGTAAATTGGATATCGGATTAGCGAGCATGCAAGAAGAGGATGTTATTCCGCCCAATTTTACCGATGCTGAAAACAAGGGGTTGGAAATTTTTTCGGATGTTCATTGTGATATTTGCCATGCAGGACCGGTATTTTCAACGGCTACCAACCGTGAAATTTATTCAGCTAACGCGTATAAGAGCGGTAATGCTTACGTTGATAGAATTGGTTTTGTACCTTCCAATAGTGATGACAGTGTAGATGCAACGTTTGCGGATATAGGCTTTTTCAATACAAGTGTTGTACCTAACGATGACGACATAGGACTAGGTGGAACGGATCCATGGGGCAATCCACTTTCTTACGCTGAACAATATCTTAATTCACTCAAACCTAAGCCAAAAAAGTTTGTTGATAATTTTATCGTGTCAGCATGTAGTTTTACTGATCCCTATAAATTGGATTTTAAGCCTAGTGAGTTAATGGCAAGTCAAGACAAAATAGGTTGTACATCACTATCCAAGTCTTATGTGACACGTCCAAAGCCATTGGTTGTTCAAAATGAATTGGCTTCTGCGGATCAGGGTCGACTTTCTGTCTTAGCCATAGGCGCTTTTAAAGTGCCTACCTTAAGAAATATTGAATTAACAGGGCCTTATATGCACAACGGTGGAATGAAATCACTTGAAGAGGTGGTGGAATTTTACAATCGAGGTGGAAACGTGCATAACCGCCGGCATCCCGCTACGTTA
>JBDLQG010000059.1:0-11615 GCA_039800705.1 Pseudomonadota bacterium | reverse complement strand
CAGTGCCTCAATGGTCAAAGTATTTGCTGCAAGTGAATTTGTGTCGCAGCATTGTGAGCGCACACCTGATATCTTGCTAGACCTGATTCATTCGGGTGATTTGTTTACCACGTACACGCAATCTACTTATAGTGAAAAATTAGCACAACTTACGCCCAATACTGACGAAGCGTTAATGACATTACTGCGTCATTTCAGACGACGTGAAATGATTCGTATCGCATGGCGTGATATTGCTGATTGGGAAGAATTAACGCAAACCTTGCGCGAATTATCCTATCTTGCCGATGCGTGCATTCAATATTCACTTGATTTTCTGTACAAAAAAGCGTGTGAAAGACGCGGCACACCCGTTCTTGAAGATGGAACGCCTCAGCAAATTGTTGTTTTAGGCATGGGTAAATTAGGCGCATTTGAGCTTAATTATTCATCGGATATTGATTTAATTTTTGCCTACCCGCACGACGGCACATTACCTGATAGAAAAGAAACCAGTTATAGTGAATTTTTCACGAAATTATGCCAAAGTTTAGTACGCACCTTAGATGAAACTACCGTGGATGGTTTTGTTTTTCGCACGGATATTCGCCTGCGCCCTTATGGCGACAGTGGCGCGGTGATTATGACGTTTGATGGCATGGAGCAATATTATCAAACTCATGCGCGTGAATGGGAACGTTACGCGATGATTAAGGCAAGACAAGTGGCAGGCGATTTTGAGCAAGGCAAAACGCTTATGGCCATGCTCAATGCGTTTGTTTATCGTCGTTATTTGGATTATGGCGCATTTGAAGAACTGCGCTCATTAAAACGTCAAATTACCCAAGAATTGCAACGTAAAGATCGTATTGATAACGTCAAACTGGGGCACGGTGGCATTCGTGAAATTGAATTTATTGGCCAAGCTTTTCAGCTCATTCGCGGTGGCAGTGAAAAACGCCTGCAAACACGCGGAATTTTAGATATTTTGCAGCTACTTGAAACATTAGAGCTTATTGCACCGCAAGACGCACAACAACTTCGTCATTCCTATTGTTTTCTTCGTCGCGTTGAAAATCGCATTCAACAATACCAAGACAAACAAACCCATGATTTACCTACTAGTGACACTGTGCGCGAGGTCATGGCGTATGCGCTAAATTATCAAAACTGGGAACATTTTCTATCGGATTTAAATACGGTTCGACATCAAGTTCAAATGGTATTTGATGATGTTTTCTCTGTATCAAAGCAGGATAAAATTGCGCAGTTAGGTCAAGAAATTTGGCTCGGTGCGGGTGATGAAAGCCAGTTGCTGGCAAACCTAGCACAATATCATTTTAAGCAACCAGCAGAAAGCCTAGAGGCATTAAATTCGTTTAAAAACACACCAACTATCCGTCGTTTAAGCAATAAAGGTATCGGTGTTATCAATCGTTTAATGCCGCAAGTCATTGCCACATTGCAAGACGTTTCAAATCCAGATGAAACGCTGCAACGCTTACTGACCTTATTTACCGCTGTAGCAGGGCGAAATGTATATTTAGCACTGCTCGCAGAAAATCCTGTTGCGTTAGCGCAGCTTTTAAAATTGTCTTCATCAAGTCCTTGGATTGGCGAGTATTTAGCGCTTTACCCTATTTTGTTTGATGAACTCCTTGATGCACATTCGCTGTATGAACCCCTGTGCAAAGCAGATTTACGCCTACAACTCGACTTCATATTGCAGCGCATTGACTGTGATGACCTTGAAGCGTTGATGATAGCCTTGCGTCAGTTCAAACAAGTCAATGTGCTTCGCATTGCGGCCGCCGATATCATGGGCGTCATACCGTTAATGGTCGTGAGTGATTATTTAACGTATCTTGCTGAAAGTATCGTTGAAACTGTGTTACAACACGCATGGAAAACCCTTGTTGAAAAACACGGATACCCGCCTGAATGCGATGATGAAAACACCCGTTTTGCTATTTTAGGCTTTGGTAAATTTGGCGGTTTGGAACTAGGTTACGGTTCAGATTTGGATATGGTATTTCTGTATGATTGCGCCGATATCAATGCACTCACTAATGGTGAAAAACCGATTCCTAGCGCTCAATTTTATCTTCGTTTAGGGCAAAAAATTCGCCATATTTTGGATACAAAATTACTAGCGGGTGAACTGTACGAAGTTGATTTACGTTTGCGTCCCAATGGCGATTCTGGCGGTCTTATTACGCTTTTGAATTCGTATGAAACGTATTTAACGCAGCAAGCGTGGACTTGGGAGTTGCAAGCGCTTGTCCGTAGTCGCTTTATTAGTGGCGATAAACATATTCAACAGGAATTTTCCGCTATTCGTCAACGTGTATTAAGCTTACCGCGTGAGCTTAGCGCATTGAAAACAGATGTGAATGATATGCGCAAAAAAATGCGTGATACACTTGCCACAAAATCAGCCGATACATTTGATTTAAAGCAAAGTGCGGGCGGCATTGTGGATATTGAATTTATCGTGCAATTTGGCGTACTGTCAATAGCCCATCAAGCACCCGAAAAAATGACCAAATACACGGATAATATTCGTTTAATCGATTGTCTAAATGCACAAGGCTTTATTTCAAAGGAATCGGGAGATATTTTAAAAGTCGCTTACTGTGCCTATCGTGATGCTGGACACAAACGTGTTCTGCAAGGCGACAAAGTGCTTGTCGCTGCAGAAAACTTCGTGCAATTACGCGAACAAGTCACGCAAATTTGGCATACACTGTTTGATTAATCGGCAAAATGTAATTGTCGTGACCAGTCACGGTAATTAAATACCTGTCCTTGCGCACGTACTTTCTCGCAATTTTGTAAATCAATGGTACTAAAAACCCATTGGGGGACATTAAATTCACCGCTTTCTAAAATACCATTAGACGGAAAATCGTAATCCACTGGTGTGTAGACGCCGGCTGCGCCTACATTCACGTCAACCGCTTCCGACCAAGGCGCATTACCCACTAAACAGGCTTGTACAACGTAACATTGATTTTCGAGCGCACGCGCTTGACAGCCAATTTTCACGCGATGAAATCCCGCGACAGTGTCGGTGCAGCTAGGGACTAAAATCAAATTTGCCCCTGCTTCCACTTGCTGACGTGCAAGCAATGGAAATTCGCTGTCGTAGCAAATATTGATCGCAATACGACCGTACTCTGTATCAAAACACTTGAGTTCATTGCCCGCACTAATAAACCATTGTTCATTTTCAAATCGCGTCATCATGATTTTATCTTGAAAATCATATTCCCCATTGGGCATAAATAAATATGCGCGATTACGGTACACCTTTTCAGCAATACAAACGGGAAATGTTCCCGCTTGAATGTAGCATTGATATTGTTGTGCGAGTCCCTGAAATAAATTCAAGAAAGCGTCATGTAGCGTTTGCAGCGCAACTAACTGTTCACTGAGTGACGAATACACGCTTTGAGGAAATAACGACGCTAATTCCATGGTGTTATATTCAGGAAAAAGCAAGATTTTTGCGCCCTGATCCGCTGCTTCTTTTACCCAACGCGCTGTTTTTTGCTCATAATTAGCCCATGTATCCAAAAAACTAATGTCATATTGCGCAGTAGCGATTTTCACATTCATTTTTTCAACCAAAAAGTCATCGGTTTTGCAGTTTCCTCTTGGTCATCTAAATCTTTCCAAACGTAACTTGTATGTAGCTCGGGGTGTTTTACATAACCTCGCTTATTCCAAAACGCATCCAGTGGTACATAATCCGCTGGTCGTCTTGAATGATCTGAAGGCCGCTCAACACAGCAAAATGTAATATGTTCAAATCCGCCAAGTTGCGATGCGTGTGCTTCGCGTTCTTCAAAAAAACGCACTCCAAGCCCTAAACCGCGATAATTTTTGTTCAATACGGATTCGCTGCAATAGAACACTTTGCTTAAATCATAGCCATGCTCAATAAAAGGCTTTTGAATTTCAGCTGTTTCGTATTGCATCGGGATGGCTGTTGATGCTCCAACGACTGCTGCACCATCAAAAGCCAATACAATCACGCTTTGTTCACATTCAATATAGGTTTGCAAATATTTTTTTTCGTAATCAAGATCGCCATCATATAAATAAGGGAAGTCCCGAAATACTTCAATGCGAAGCCGTGCCAAATCATCAAGGTGTTGCTGCAATGCGATACCGCTCTTACGTTCAATACGAATAGTTGTAGACATAAAAATTCAATATAAGTTACAAATAAAAAAATCACTATTTTAACGCAACTCTGCCGCTGATGCTTAATGAAAATTTGCATCAAAATAACCATAAACACCATAATCAATCGCCAAGATTGGTTTTTGATATAATTCGTTTATACTTCGAATTAGATTATCTTCTTCAATTTTTCACGTTTAGGACTCTGTTATGACAGCATCACTCTCAATTGATGATTTACTGGACGCAATTAATGAAACGGCGATTATTAGCGAAACAGATATAAATGGTAAAATTATATTTATTAATGATAAATTTTGTAATATCTCTGGTTTTGATATAAAGGAACTTTTAGGTAAACCGCACAGCATTATTCGCTCAGAGATGCATCCACCAGAATTTTTTAGCCGAATGTGGGAAACACTCAAACGTGAAGAAAATTGGCATGGTGATTTATGTAATCGCAAAAAAAATGGTGATTTTTATTGGGTAAATACCACCATTATTCCTGTCTTTAGCAATAAAGAAGGAAAAACAATGCGCTATGTGGCAGTAGGCTTTGATATTACCGACAAAAAGCGAATTGAGCGTGAACTACAACTAAGAAATAAAGAATTCGATTCGTTTCTTGCAACAACGAATGGTTTTTGTAAGCTGAATTTAGACGGGTATTTTCTTGATATTGGCGATTCGTTTTATACAATGACAGGGTATAGCGAAAAAGAATTACGCAAAATGACGTTAATTGACCTAGAAGTTCTCTCGCCAGATAAAACAAAAAATATTTGGATGGAAATTCAAAAAACGTCAAAAGGCACTAAAAAGGTTTTGAAATCCTTTGAAACGGATTTCAAGCACAAGGATGGAAAAATTCAGCCTATTGAAATTATCGCCACATACAACCATCCAAGCCGACATTACTTTGTGCTTATGCGAGATATTAGCGAACGCAAACACAAAGAAATCGAGCAAAACAATACCTACAAGCAGTTACATCACTTGCAAAAACTTGAAAGTCTTGGGCGCTTAACTGCAGGAATTGCCCATGATTTCAATAATATTTTATCGAGCGTCATTGGCTTTAATGATCTTAGTAAATTAGCCGCAGATGACCTACCAGACGACAATACGCTAAAAGAAGAATTCATCTATAACGCCATGCAAATCGAAAACGCCTCGAAGCGTGCAGCGATATTAATTGATCAAATGCTAACGTACTGTCGGCAAGAAGTAGAAACATCCACAAGTGTATTAGAGTTACAACCCGTTTTGGAAAAAATTTATGGCATGATGCGAGGTGTAATCCCCAAAAATATCGCCATTAAAACAGTTTTATCACCTGAAATTTTTATCAATTTAGACGAAACTGAACTTTATCAAATTGTAGTGAATTTATTTGTCAATGCACGAGATGCCATTGAAAAACCGCAAGGCGAAATTATACTTTCACTCAATACAAAAAATAGTGTTTCAGCTCAGCGATGCAGTGCGTGTGAAACCGTTATTCAAGGCAACTTTGTTGAAATTGCAGTGGCTGATAACGGCTGCGGCTTGAAAGCAGAAAAAATTTCTCGCATTTTTGATCCTTTCTTCACCACCAAAGAGGTTGGCAAAGGCACTGGACTTGGCTTATCTGTTGCTAGCGGTATTATCCATAAAGCCGGCGGCCATATCATTGTAAGCTCCACACTCAATCAAGGAACAACATTTCAATTACTATTTCCACCACAAAAAAATAGTTAATTTTCACAAACATTACATCCTAAATTACTCGCCATTCATGCCTTATGATACAATTCACGTTAATTAAATTCTCCTCGCCTTCTTTTCGTTTTCATCGTTAAGTGTATTCATGAAATTAAACAAACTGTCCCGCGCTATTTTACTTTGCTTATTCACTGTACAAACCGCGCAAGCTGCGCAAGAATTTGTAGTTCGTGATATAAAAATCAAAGGCTTACAAAGAATTTCCGAAGGCACAGTTTATAACTATTTGCCCGTTTCAGTTGGCGAAAAATTTTCGCTTGATAGCACAGGGCCAGCTGTAAAATCCTTATTTAAAACGGGTTTTTTCAAAGATATCTCCGTTGAACGCGAAGGCTCAACGCTCGTTTTTAACGTCGTAGAGCGCCCCTCTATTGCAAAAATCATGTTTGAGGGGAACAAAGATTTAAGTAAAGATGATTTAACCAAGGCATTAAAGAAAATTGGTTTATCTGAAGGCAAAGTATTTGATCGTCAATTACTTGATAAAGTAGAGCAAGAATTGAACCGTCAATATTTAAGCCATGGTAAATACGGCTTAACCATTAAAACGGAAGTAAGCGATTTAACGCGAAATCGTGTAGCGGTGTTAATTAAAATTTCTGAAGGGCGCGTTGCTAAAATTAAAGAAATTAACATTATTGGCAATAATGCGTTTGATGAAGATCTTTTACTCAAACAACTTGAACTGAACACCTCCAATTTGTTGTCGTTTTATACCAAAGACGACCAATATTCAAAACAAAAATTATCCGCTGATTTAGAAAAACTGCGCTCTTATTACCTAGATCGCGGTTATATCAATTTCAATATTGAATCCACGCAAGTGGCTATCACGCCCGATAAAAAAGATATTTACGTTACCATTAACGTCAAAGAAGGCGATGTTTACACGCTCGATAAAGTCAAACTTTCGGGTAATTTAGTCGTACCTCCCGACGAATTAATTAAGCTCATGAAATTGGGTCCGGGTGAAATATTTTCACGCAAAAATGCCACTGAAACATCCAAAGCCATGTCGGATCGTTTAGGCGATGACGGCTATGCGTTTGCCAACGTGAATATGGTTCCTGAAATAAACGAAGCCAATAAAACAGTGAATATGACCTTTTTTGTTGATCCTGCAAAACGCGTTTATGTGCGCCGAATTAACATGAAAGGCAACAGCAAAACCCGTGACGAAGTGCTACGTCGTGAAATGCGTCAAGTCGAAGGCAGTTGGGCGTCAAGCTCAAAAATTGAACGCTCAAAAACACGTTTAGAGCGTCTTGGCTATTTTGAAGAAGTGAATGTTGAAACGCCGCCTGTTGCAGGTACGTCGGATGAAATTGATGTCAATTACACCGTAACTGAAAAACCATCCGGTAATTTAATGGCGGGGATTGGTTATTCGCAGGTACAAGGGATTGTACTCAACGCCAATATTTCACAAGATAACGTCTTTGGGTCAGGAAAACGTGTAAATTTAGCGTTTAATAACAGTAACTATTTAACCAGTTATCAATTTGGATTTAACAATCCGTACTTTACCACCGACGGCGTCAGTCAAGGCTATAACTTAGGCTACACAAAGCGAAATGCTGGGCAAATCAACATTTCTAACTATAATACCGAAGTATTAAATGCCGGCATTAACTTTGGCTTACCGCTAAATGAATTTGATCAACTACGTTTTGATTTAGATGCTAAGCACACAACACTAAAAACCACTGATTACTCATCTGATCAAATTAGAAACTTTTTGGAATGTGAATCGACACAGCCCTGTTCGTATGTTGCAAATACAAATTTTGATGCACAATCAAAATCTTACCTCACTTTTTCACCATCAATTGGCTGGACACATGACACGCTAAATCGCGCCATTTTCCCTAATAAAGGTGGTCAACAACGGCTATCAGCATTAGCAACCGTGCCGGGAAGCGATTTAGAATATTATAAGATGAGCTATAAACATCAAATGTATTTTCCTTTAGCCAAAGATTTCACTCTTAGAATTCAAGGTGAAGCGGCTTATGGTGATGGTTATGGCAGTACCAAAGAACTACCCTTCTTTGAAAATTATTTTGCTGGTGGTACGGGCTCTGTTCGCGGATTTAAAAACAATACCCTTGGTCCACGTGAAACACGAATAGTAGGTTGTAAAAACAACCCCATCGTCTGTAATTATCAAAACTATACCATTGGTGGTTCAAGTAAAGTTCTTGGAAGTGCTGAAATCTTTTTCCCTGTTCCCTTTATGGCCGAAACGAAATCGGTGCGCCTAGGTACATTTTTAGATGCCGGTTCAGTGAGTAACGGTCTTAATGTTGACAATATGAAATACTCAGCAGGACTCTCGGGCGAATGGATGTCACCTTTTGGTGCCTTATCGGTGAGTGCGGCTATGCCTCTAAATGCGAATTCAACAAATGACCCACAAAGTAATACCCGTGACCAAAAACAAATTTTCCAATTTAACTTTGGGCAAAACTTTTAAAACAATTTTTAGTTTGTAGTCCTTATCCATTATAATTCAACTAATATTTTTCTTTCCAACAAAGCTCTCGGAGAATCCTATCTTTATGAAAACCAAAATTGCGTTATTTTTAGGCTTGATGTTTACAGCAAATATTTACGCTGCAGATTTAAAAGTCGGTTTTGTTAATATTCCTGCTGTTTTAGAAAAAGCGCCACAAGCTGAAAAAGCCAAAAAACGTTTGGAGCAAGAGTTTTCACCACGTGATAAACAACTGGTTTCTCAGCAAAAAGAAATCCAAAATATGGAAGATCGCTTAGGTAAAGATGCAGCCGTTCTAGGTGAATCGGCGCGTGGCAATTTAGAAAAAGATATTTTAAATAAAAAACGTGATTTTAAACGCACGCAACAAGAATTCAGCGAAGACTTCAATGTTCGTCGTAATGAAGAATTAGGTAAACTTCAACGCCATATTGTTGAAGCTATTCGTGGCATTGCAAAAGATCAAGGTTTTGATTTACTTCTTACCGATGGCGTGATTTACGCAAGCGAACAAATTGACGTGACCGCACAAGTACAACAAAAATTATCAACTATGCCAGACTAAGCGGCTTAACAAAACTTCGCCCTATTCTCCTTTGTTCTCTAAAAAATAAGTGAAATTAAAATCATGTCTGTTAAGTTAGATATTCTCCAAATACAAGCCTTTCTTCCGCATCGTTATCCTTTTTTATTAGTCGATAAAGTCGTCGCATGTGAACCTGGCGTTAGTTTACTCGGGGTGAAAAACGTGACATATAATGAACCGTTTTTTCAAGGACATTTTCCACAAAAACCAGTCATGCCTGGTGTGTTAATTTTGGAAGCGATGGCGCAAACCACTGGATTGCTTGCTTCTGAAACAGCCGGTGATGAACTCAAAGGGATGATTTACTATCTGGTTGGCATTGATAAAGCAAAATTCAAACGCCCTGTCGTACCCGGTGACCAGTTAATGCTTGAAGCACGTTTTGTGAAAAGCAAACGTAATGTTTGGGCGTTTGAGTGTCGCGCTGAAGTAGATGGTGAATTCGTGGCGAGCGCTGAAATTCGTTGCGCAGCAGTGGTAGAATAAGTTTTGATTCACTCAACAGCCATTATCGATTCACGCGCTGAACTTGCTGACGATGTGCAAGTTGGCGCGTATTCCATCATTGGAGCCAATGTCAACATTGGCGCAGGTACCATTATAGGGCCACACGTTGTTATCAAAGGACATACCTCACTGGGGCGAGATAATCATATTTATCAATTTTGCTCAATTGGCGAGGATCCTCAAGATAAAAAATACGCAAATGAAGTGACACGTCTTGAAATTGGCGATCGTAATATGATTCGTGAATATACCTCAATGCACCGTGGCACTAAGCAAGATAATAGCCTCACCAAAATCGGTAGTGACAATTTATTTATGGCCTACACGCACGTTGCTCATGATTGCGTCATCGGCAACCACGTTATTATGGCAAATGGGGCGTCACTTGCTGGTCATGTAAGATTAAACAGCCATGCAATTTTAGGTGGTTTCACACTGGTTCATCAATTTACACAAATTGGTCAATACAGTTTTTCTGCAATGGGTAGCGCCATTACTCAGGATATTCCTCCTTTTGTGATGGTAGGCGGTCGCCCGACACGTCCACACGGGATAAACTCGGTGGGAATGGAGCGTAATGGAATTTCTGCAGAAGATATTCGTCTTATCCGCAAAGCTTACAAAATGATCTATAAAATGAATCTGCGCCTCGAAGATGCTATCGATCAAATGGAAGATTTAGCCGGTGACAGTAAAGAGTTGTCCGATATGGTCAATTTTCTGCGTAATGTCACGCGTGGTATTCTGCGTTAATTTATGTCATTGATTGCTGGTGTCGATGAAGCCGGACGCGGACCGTTAGCCGGCGCTGTTTTCGCGGCAGCCGTTATTTTAGATCCTGCTTTCCCTATTATCGGTTTAGATGATTCAAAAAAATTAAGTGCCAAAAAACGTGAATACCTCAGTGAACAAATCAAAATACACGCCCTTAGTTGGTCGATTGCACAAGCAAGTGTTGAAGAAATTGATTCGCTGAATATTTTGCAAGCAACGCTGCTTGCGATGCAGCGGGCGGTTGAAGGCCTGCCTATTTCTCCTACCGAAGTATTCATTGACGGTAATCAATTGCCCAAACTACTCTATCCTGCCAAAGCGATTGTGCAAGGCGATAAAACCGTAGCTCAGATTAGTGCAGCGTCCATTTTGGCAAAAGTGGCGCGTGATGAAATGATGGATCGTTACGCTAAACAGTATCCCCAATTTTCATTTCAACAACACAAAGGATATGGCACAAAGCAGCATTGCCTTGAAATTGAACAGTTTGGTATTTTAGATATTCATCGAAAATCATTTAACCCAGTGAAAACACTTTTACTTAATCAACTATGACGCGTATCGTTTTAGGTATTGAATATGATGGTAGCGGGTTTTATGGTTGGCAATGGCAAACCCATCACCGTAATATTCAACAAACACTCGAAGAAGCGTTGAGTAAAATTGCACAACATAAAGTCACTGTGCAATGCGCTGGTCGAACTGACACGGGTGTTCATGCACTCGAGCAAGTTGTGCATTTTGACACGACTGCACTACGCGATTTACAAGCATGGCATCGCGGAACCAATACGCATCTACCACCCGATGTTCGCGTGATTTGGGCTCAAGAAGCCATTGGCGATTTTCATGCGCGTTATCGCGCGATTGCGCGTTATTATCGCTATACCATTCTTAATCGCGGTACGCCTTCTGCCTTAATGCGCGGAAGAGCTACATGGTGTGCACTCCCATTAGATGCACATAAAATGCACGAAGCCGCGCAAAGTTTGCTTGGGCAACATGATTTCACGTCTTTTCGAGCGCAAGGCTGTCAATCAAAAAGCCCTTGTAGACGTATGTATTTTATCGATGTAGAACGTGTTGGCGAGCAAGTCATTATTGATTTATCAGCTAATGCGTTCTTGCATCACATGGTACGCAATATTGCAGGAGTCTTAATGGCAATCGGGGCAGGAAAACAACCCGTGACATGGACACAAGAATTACTTGATGTCAAAAATCGTCGTTTAGGCGGCGTGACGGCGCCACCTGACGGTTTGCATTTGGCTGGCGTTTACTACCCACAGCAATACGGATTAATAAAAAATCCTA
>JBDLQG010000058.1:0-11767 GCA_039800705.1 Pseudomonadota bacterium | reverse complement strand
GATTTAATGTGAGTAATTACGTTTTAGAGTGACTATGTATTAAGGTGAGTTTTGTTGTGTAAGCTAATTAGCAGTCTCTGCCAATGAAGCAAAGTTTTTTGTGTGGCGTGAAGAATGGGAAGTTTGAACAATAAAAACGAATAAAGACCCTGTTCATTTGTTACCTATGTGTTACCTAAATCAAAAATGACTTGAATTTGAAATTTGTAACTCATTGATTTACATGGAGCCAATGACGGGAGTCGAACCTGCGACCTACTGATTACGAATCAGTTGCTCTACCAACTGAGCTACATCGGCGAAGTGAATTTTTTTGGAGGCTGCGAGCGGAGTCGAACCGCTCTAGATGGCTTTGCAGGCCACTGCATAACCGCTTTGCTACGCAGCCGAAGAAAAAGATAATGAATAAAAAAGCCGCGAAGATCGCGGCTTAAAATTTGGAGCGGGAAACGAGATTCGAACTCGCGACCCCAACCTTGGCAAGGTTGTGCTCTACCACTGAGCTATTCCCGCGTTTCAATGTTTGAAACTATTTGTATATATTAAATATATTTAATTAGCATGTCAAACTTTTTTTGAAAAATTTAGAGATTGATGCCTAATACCCAGCCAATCGTTCCACTGCAACTTCCCTCGTCGACTTGTACTTTCGCATAAACGACTGTACCTGACTCCTGTTTATCTAATACTGTTACGTTGGTTCCAACTGGGAATTTGCGGCATTCTTCCGTTTTATTTTCATCATCGTCAAACGCGGCGATTGCACCCGGAGTCGACACCAAACGAACGGTTAACACTTCATTACCTTCTGCGGCTGCATTAGGACTTTTTAATGAATATTTTTGACCGGCTGCCAAGCTTTTTGAGTCTGCTTTTTTCAATACTTCATCACCACCGCCAAATCCAAGCATCACCAATGCTAAAAGCATTGCACCGACACCACCGACAATACCATAAAACGCATTGGCATTGGATTCTTTAAGTGCTAATAATGACGCCAATACGCCAGATGCCGCTTCCTCATGGCTCGCGTGATCTGCGTGAGCATCTGTTGCTTGAACTGGTTCGACGTGAGCAGTTTCTTGCGAAGCGTCAACAGACTCGGTAACGACTGGATTTACATTTTCTTCACTCATTTGTGTGTCCTCACTAGTTTTTTAAGTTGTTATTATTGTAAAGCTCACCGCTCCCTTCAATTTAAGCGCGGGGTATTTTACTGCGTTACCCTTTGCGCGTCATCATTCCCTTTGATGGATTATAACCAACAATGGCCGCCGCCATAAACACGATAAATGCGATCGCTGTATATATAAACGCAAATGAATTAAATTGCCCATATAATGCAAAACGAATTAACTCAACGGCTTGTGAAAATGGATTGTACTGCGCTAATTCATAGAGAAACGCATTGGATTCTTTTATTTTCCACAACGGATAAAGCGCCGTTGACATAAAAAATAGCGGAAAAATCACAAAATTCATCACACCTGCAAAATTTTCAAGTTGCTTAATAAATGACGACAATAATAAGCCTAATGCGCCTAACATCAATCCTGACAGAATCAGTGGGAATATTATCAACATATATCCCTCAATTGGTGCTCGGATATCATACCCCCAAGCTATGATTAAGAAAACATACACTTGCAAAATAGATACACCTGTCCCTGCTAATAATTTACTCAAAAGCAAAAACCAACGCGGCAACGGACTGACAAGCAAAATGCGCATACTGCCCATTTCGCGGTCATAAACCATCGAAAGAGAGCTTTGCATGCCGTTAAAAAGTTGAATCATGCCAATTAATCCCGGTGTAATGTAGACCTCATATAAAATATAGGTTTCATAAGGTGGCGTAATCGCTAAACCAAGTGCTGCACGAAAACCTGCAGCAAAGACAAATAACCACACCAAAGGTCGCACTAATGCCGAAATAAACCGCTCTCGTTGCGTCACAAAACGACTCAACTCTCGCACCACAATCCCCATCATCGCTCGCCAATAATGCACCATGTTATTTCTCCCCAATGGATACTAATTTTAACCCCGAAGGCAACGCTTCACCAAAAATTTGTTTTTCGTCTTTTTCGCTGAGTTCTTTGACTTGCTCCACCATGTCAATCCAAGAGATAGGCGCTTTGCTGAGTTTTAATTTTTCAATAACACGCGCTCGCATTTCGTCACTGATATCACGCGCACGGTCACCACTCATCCGCGCAATTAATGTCGCTGCAAAGCCAATTTGAGGTATTTTTTTCCAATCTTCACCGAGTAATTGCTCAAGCCATAATTCAACGGTCTGCGCAGGTACAACATTGTGACTGCTACCGTGAAAAGGAATTCGCGCCCCAATGCGCCCGAGTGCCCACCACGTTTGAAGAGATTCACTCGATTTTTCAAGGCGTTTAAGTAGCCATTCACCTAATTGAATTTTCTTTTGCAACGGTAAGCGTTCAAGCACTGCGGCTAATCGAATAATGTCGTCATAACTACGCGTTTTAATTTGTTTTGCCACGCCCACTTGCCTTGCTGCACTCGGGTCAATGTATTTTGTAATATCGGCAAAAATGGTTTCCTGCGCTGCGGGTGACAGTCCACCAGCAATCCGTCGCCAAAGCGTCCACCACTCCGCCCATGATGCCGTTTCGTTTACAAATTGAATACCATGCGGATAAATTTTCCATATTTGTTCCACGCGCCAATCATCAAGCGGATAACCAAATCCCGGACGCAAACAATAGCCAATTAAATTTAACCAAATTTTTTCATGTGATTCACTGCGACGACGGTATTTATCACCTTCTAATAAGGTGGTAAATAAAGTTCGAAGCAGTGGCGAGCTCCATTCACTTCGCGACATCCCTGTCATTTTTTCAAGCTCAGAGCGAAGATTTCTCACCGCTTTAGGATCAATTTGCTTGGATTTTGCGCCAAAAATATCACTGATTTTTTCACATAACGCAGGTAAATTAGCTGGCAACCCTTCTGTTAGTACACCGCTATTTTGAACGCCACGACGTAGTTGAAATTCAACATCCCACCGATTTTTACGATGATCAACATCGACGCATTGAATTTTTAATGTGCCCACTTCTGTTTGCATAACGGCTAATTCAACAACAACTTCATTAGTAGAGTCGCTATTAAATGCTACTGCTAGAGGAGGTAAAGAATGGAAATCATCAGTGATCTCTGTAATATCGCCTGATTGATAAACGGTATCGCCAATCGTTGAAGCTAAATGAAAACGTACAGGCATACCAAGACGCAGGGCAAAACGATGATTTTTTAAAATAATTTCATCATCTTCCTCGCTGCCTCTTGGCAAAATACAAATACCTTGTTGAACTTGCGTATTGTCAGCCGTTTCAATCAATAAAAAATAACTACGCGCAGCACCGCCCCCAATTTTTAATTTTTTCTCGCGTCGCGCTACTGCGTAACTGACTGCGCCAAACGCAACGGCTAATTCGGGATGTTGATTTTCCAGTAAAATGGGCGAAGCATCGCGCCATGAAGAAAGTAAGTCAATGGCTCGCTGCGTAATGGGTTGACTGCGGAAGACGCCGCCATTGAGCAGCAGCGCATCAGGGACAAATGCACCTTGCATATCGGGTGTTTTCTCTAAGGCTTGCGCCGCTGCATGGGAATGCAATTTCAAAAACGCGGCAATATGTTTACTCACTGCAGGTTCTGACGCATAAGGCAATCCGAACTCCACCACACCACTGCGCTTTTTATCTGGTAAATCGCTTAATTTTGATAGCGGAAAAAAGCCATCTAACGCAATCGTGCGAACTTCATCACGCGAAAGTATTGCCGAACGTGACCCACCAAATAATTTTGAGCCACTCGCCAGCAACGTCACTTTGATGGATTCAGGTGCATCTTCTGCAAGTAAACGCTCTTTTGCGTGGCGACAGTGCTCGAGTAATTGTGATAATTCGGCTGCCGATAATCGCTTTTGCGCAGAATCATTGCCCATTAAACGTGATTCAAGCGTATGCGCAATCGCTAAATCTACATTGTCACCCCCGAGCATCAAATGGTCGCCCACACCAATACGGGTTAATTTGGGCTCTTTATCCCCTTCGCCTTGTTCAACACGAATGAGCGTTAAATCCGTCGTGCCCCCCCCTACGTCACAAATAAGCAGTAAATGCACGTTAGACAATTTTTCTTTTAATTGCGCGGCATTTACACGCAACCAATCGTAACAAACCGCTTGAGGCTCTTCGAGTAAGCGAATTTTTTTCAATCCAGCAATTTTTGCCGCTTCAACTGTTAATGAACGCGCCCCTTCATCAAATGATGCGGGGACAGTAATCACAACATCTTGGTTTTCAAGCGGTGCATCGGGGAATTGATGCCCCCATACCGCGCGAATATGCGCTAAATAACTCGCACTTGCATCCAAAGGCGACACTTTTAATACGTCATCACTACTCCCCCAAGGCAAGATAGCCGCATCTTGATCAACGGATGGATGTGATAGCCAACTTTTTGCGCTGGTGACAAAACGGCCTTTCGTTTTGGCACCAAGCACACGCGCCGCTTCACCCAAGATGGCATTATCACTTGCAGTAAAAGCCAAATTTCCTGCAGCAATTTCCCCTTCTGCTGGATGATATCGCACTGAAGGCAATAAAGGACGGGCGGCAACTTGCCCAACATCGACTAATTGCTCAATGGGGAAAAGTTGAATCGTTTGCGGTGCTGATATAGACGCGTAAGCGACAACAGTATGTGTTGTCCCTAAATCAATGCCGACTAAATACTGGGGATTTTTTATTTTCACGGTTTTATTAACTCAAAGAAAAATAGATATATGGGTAAAATCGTCAATTCTGCGCAGGATTCTAGCATCAATAATCACTATTATTTATCTATCCCCTGAAACGAGCATACGCTCCAGCGGACTATTTGACTCAAAAGTGAGATGCTGTGAGCTGATTGATTCGCTCGCCTGTAATAATTCATTCACTTGCTGTATTTGTGCCATCTGTTGTGACTCAAACTGTGTAATTAATTCTAGTATATGTTGATTTAAGGCCTCTAAACCTTGCGTGATACCTTTATTGAGGCCACGCAATGCACTTTTTTCTAGTGATGGCTGACATTTTTTTAAAATAAAAAAAGGAATGGCCCACGACAGCGTACACACTAAAACGCTATGCACGGCAAAATCAACACTCAAATAATGTAAATGCGTTTGATTACTTTCGTAATAACCATTAAAAACTTGAACACCCACCCAACCCATCGCGGCAAGTGGCAAGATGATTTCAGCCAAACCAACCATTTTAAGTAATCCACGATGTAGCCAAGTGCCACGTTTTGCGAGCGATTGACGTGTTTCCAGCTCTACAGCATGATGCACTATCTTTTGTGCGTTAGCGCGAATGGATAACATATTTTTTTCAAGCGGCAGAATAGGAAGATGCTGCCGTTGCGCATACAGTATTGTTTCATTGAGCGTATCATCAAAACGTGTCTGCGCCCACGCATCCCAGAGCGAAATGTCACAGGGTGCGACGCGCAAATCACTCGCGTGCATTGCAAATTGCTCCGCAAGCAAAGGCAATCGCCATGCAAAGCCTTGTTGCAGCTGTTTCGCTGTTAACTTCCAATGTTTTTGCCAATGCGTGTGTAATTTTTGAATAGTCACTGGCTCACCCAAATAAGATAAACCGTTTTGAAGCTGTTTTTGCAAAGATTGCACACGGACTTGTTGACCATGATACGCCAGTTGCTCAAGCGTCTTTTCTGTGGCTAAACTGCCGATAGTTTGCGTTAACGATGCAAATTCATCATCAACGAGCGTTTGGGTACAACTTGTTTTAAATATTAATGGAGCATCAAATCCCGCTACGTGAAGTTGATGTTCAAAGTCTTCGGCTTGCGCATTTTGTCCAACGTCCCATTGATTAAGTACAAATAGCCACGCATGACGCGCACCTTGAGAAAGTAAGAGTTGCCACGCTTTTTCATCTCGATAACGCTCAGGACTCACCACATAAATCAGCATATCGATATACGGCATCCATTGTAAAACGAGTGCTTTATTCTGCGCATCTGTACTGTCAAAATCGGGCATATCAATCCATACCATCATTTTTTGACTGTCGTCATCGTGATTGGAAACGGTCACGCCACGCAAAGGTAAAGAAGGCAAGGTGACATCACGATGATGAAATACCGTGACTTCACGCGAGGTAGGCCGTGCTATCCCCGACTTGGCAATGGCTCTGCCTGCTAATCTATTCAGTAGTGAACTTTTTCCAACACCTGTTCCCCCCATAAAGGCGATCAGCATGGGGCGACTAAGCATTTCTTGCGCAAATTGCGCCATATCTGCGCTATCTAATGCGTCGCGTTGCTGCGAGGTTATCCAATCTTGTTGATTGGCTTTTTTTGCCCATTCTTTTGAGCGATGAAGTAAATCAGAGTATTCGTAAGCCATGAGGTTTTCCACCATCCAATTGCGCCTCAGCGTCTAAAAGTTGTTTAGGAGAAATCGCAAAATGCGCATTGCTATTTATCTGCAGTGGTAAATCGCGTAACCGCTGCGCCATCGGGTCAAAAATTTGCACTTTGACGGCAGCAAGTTGCTGCGCTTTCAAATCTGCTTCCACTTTACGCATATAACTTCCAATAGCACTTTCAGTGAGTAAATTTGTCAGCGTTAACATCGCAGGCGCAATCACCAAATCATGCAAACCAATCCCCCCCGCATAAAGCGTGAGTGCCAATACAGCGGCATCCGCTGTCACGCGCGTGGCGCGTAGGGTATTTAAAACAAGTGGTTGTTCTTCTAATTTGCGATAAAGCCCTTGTGCTGCCTGCTGAACATCTTGTTGAAACGATTGATGATACGCTTGCGCTGCATGAAAACTGTTTTTAGATTCACCGGCGTGATGCTCGCGCAACGCCAAACTCACATCGCGCCACAAAGGATGCGTGTTTTTATCAAGTAATTGATGAGCTAATTCAGTTAACGTGTGATCAATTAACTGTTTTAACAGGGTCATTTCGTGGCTATGACTTGATAAATCAGCACGAGATCGTCCAATACTTCGTAATTTTTTTAACGGGTAAAGTAAGACTTTACGCGCTTTAACCATGACACGCGCCACACTTGGAATTTCAAGTAATAACAATAATTCGGCAATCGCTTGTTGAAATGTTTCATAATGGCGCGGATGATTGAGGTAATCGCGGGCATAATTAGCTAGTGATTGTTCAATCACGTCATTAACAAGTTGTTGCCATGTGTCGTAAATTATATGCTCTTCACGCAGTGGCGCTGTCCATGATAACCAATGCGTTTGCAGTAATTTTTGCTCACGGTAAAGGTGTTTTTCACGCTGCACTTTTTTGGCCAATTCAAACAAAATACACTGTTGAGATTGCGCAATTTCGGGCATTTGTGTATTTTTTTGATAAAATAGCGGCAAGACTTGCGGAAATGTATCACGACGTGTATCAGACCATTTTTCTTTAAGCGATTGCAAAATAATAGATTCAGATTCTTCATTCAATTTGTTAACACAAATTAACGTAGGTTGTCGCAACGGTTCAATGCACTTCATCATGTCCCAAACAGATTGATCTGCATACTTTTCTTTGCTGACAATTAAAATCACAATGTCGGCAAGCGCGATCGTTTTTAAGACACCTTCACGATAAACGGTGGAATCGATAGAATCAAAATCCGGTGTATCCCAAAGCACAGCTGAAGGCAGATAAGGACTTGTCGTATCCGTAGATGTTAAGGAAAAGCACGCGTAATTTGATTTATTAAGCTGTTTGGGTACACTACGCGTAAAAGGTGAAAAATACGCAGCTACATCTTGTTCACAGGCATTGTCATCAATAGTATGACAAAACCCCTGCGGATGAACCGTATAACCAGCAAGTGGACTCACGCCTGCGCTGGTTGATTGTAGCAACACGTTCACAAAGGAACTTTTACCGGCTTGTGTTGGGCCAACAACGGCAATTTGCAAAGGTAAATTACCTTGATATTGACCTTTTACAAAAAAAGCCTGCGTGAGCATTAACTGCTCAAGCGTTTGCTGATACGCATGATGGAGACCATTGAGCGCATTGGCATTTAAAATCATTTGGTAGCGATTTAAAAGAAGGGAAATAAATTCCAGCATAAAAAAAATGTCTTGGGTTTATAATAACCGCGCATTTTACTTTGTTTGTAGAAAAATAGCGTTATCATCCTTCCCATTTATTTTAAGGTTATGACAATGAAAAAATTACCACTTATCGTATTCGCGCTAAGTTGCGCCATGTTAACCGCTTGCGGAAACGGTCAAAAGATCAATGCACACAATGAAAAAA
Organism: Pseudomonadota bacterium; assembly: GCA_039800705.1. Classification (GTDB taxonomy): domain Bacteria; phylum Pseudomonadota; class Gammaproteobacteria; order Methylococcales; family Methylomonadaceae; genus UBA10906. The sequence goes on along the minus strand of JBDLQG010000058.1, from coordinate 3,412 downwards.
CAGCTTATAAATCTGTTAAAATGATTAAAAACCGATTACCAGAAGACATCCGTACCGAATATGAGATGTCGTTTTGGATGGTACGTGACGCAAAAAAAAGTGATGACGAATTTTTAAACACAGTAGATAATAAAACCCCGCAAGAAATTATTGTTATGGGTAAAGAGATTTATCAACAGCGCAAAGAAGCTGGTTTTGCGGAATATCAACAATATAAAACTTGGGAAGAGATGATGGCAAAATACGACCGAGATCGTATGCACCAAGGCAAACCCAAATCAGACGTCAAACAAACCGACGATGCCCGTACAAGCAATCGTGATGTTATCTACAAAATGTAATTAAGAAAGGAAAGCCTCTCGTTTATGTTCATCCCAAAATTAGCCCGACTTAGTCTCACCTTGTGCTTATGTAGCGCATTGACGTGTGTGGCGAGTGATGACAAACGTGAGGCCGAATTCGCCCTCAATATAGAAAAAAATTTAACTAATGGGCGCGTTGTTTGGTTGCAAACTCAAAATAAAAATTTTTTAAGTTTATACACCGAAGTAGCAACGAGTACCCCCGATGGTATCGTAATTTTGCTGCATGATATGGGGGGATATCCCAATCAAGATAAAATTATTGAATTATTACGCAACTTTTTCCCTGAACATCATTGGTCAACCCTATCAATACAAATGCCTTTGCGTGAAGAAGGTGCTAAAATAGAAGACTATTACAGTTTATTTCCCGAAGCTAAAGAAAGACTATTTGCCGCTATTCAATTTGCTAAACAGCAAAAAGCTGAAAAAGTCGTCATTATTGGTTATGGTTTAGGTGGCTTAATGGCAACTTCTGCCCTGCAAGAAAAAAGTTCAAATGTGAACGGCATCGTTACCATGAGTTTATCTTCTTCAGAAGTAGGGGAAATTTACGCTCAGACATTGCCTTTTATTTCATCGCTTACCATGCCTATGCTTGATGTTTACGGTGAACTGGATTCGCCCGATGTCGTTTATAGTGCAAAAGAACGAAAAAGTATCGGCAGAACGAGATCAAAATATCGTCAAATCAAACTCGATAATGAAGGGCATTTGTATTTGAATGATAGTGGACTTCTCGTCAAACGAATTTACAGCTGGGTTAACCGAGTTATTAGCAATAAATCACAGGAAATTCCTCGTATATGCTCATCAAAAGATTAGCGCAAGTTAGCTTAACACTCTGTTTGTGTAGCGCTCTGCCGTGTATTGCGAGCAGCGATGAGAAACGTGAGGCGGATTTTGCGGCGGATATTCAAAAAACATTAAAAACAGGTTCCGCTGTTTGGCTACAAACGCCTGAAAAAAAATTTTTAAGTTTATATACCGATACGCCAACCGCCGATCGACAAGGCTTTATCATTCTTCTACATGATATTGGCGGAAATCCCGATCAAGAATTAGTCATTAAAAAATTACGTCATTTCCTACCTAATCATCATTGGGCATCATTATCCGTGCAAATGCCACTACGTGAATCGGGTGCAGAGATAGGGGATTATTACGATTTATTTCCCGAAGCCAAGCAGCGACTTCTTGCCGCGATTAAATTTGCAAAATCTGAAAAAGCCGAAAAAGTGGTTATTGCTGGTTACGGCCTAGGCGCGTTAATGGCAACCTATGCGCTTGCTGATAAATCCGTTGATGTTAACGGTGTGGTACTCATTAGTTTACCTGTCACAGAAAACAGTGACCCCCTGCCCTTTATCTCAAAATTTAATTTACCCATACTCGATATTTACGCCGAACAGGATATTCCTGAAGTTGTACGCAGTGCGAGAGATCGTCAAGTAGCAGGTAAAAAAAACAGCACTTATCGTCAAGTTAAACTTGAAAATGAAGGGCATCAATTTTTGCACGATGATGATCTCCTTGTGAAACGCGTTTATAGCTGGGTAGATAGAGTCGTTGCCAACGAAGGCCCTGCAGGCCCTGCTGGCCCTAAAGGGGATTTAGGTTACAAAGGTGCACAAGGCGCACAAGGTGCAATGGGACCTAAAGGCGATCAAGGGGATACTGGGCCTAAAGGCGATACTGGTATTCAGGGTATTCAAGGTCCCAAAGGCGACCAAGGTATTCAAGGACCTCAAGGTGATCAAGGACCTCAAGGTGCCAAAGGCGAACAAGGTATTCAAGGTATTAAAGGGGCAACTGGACCTAAAGGTGAACAAGGCCTCAAAGGGGATCAAGGTATTCAAGGGCCCAAAGGCGAACAAGGGCTCAAAGGGGATACTGGACCTAAAGGTGAACAAGGCCTCAAAGGTGACCAAGGTATTCAAGGCTCTAAAGGTGATACAGGGCCTAAAGGCGATCAAGGACCTAAAGGGGATATTGGTCTTAAAGGGGATATTGGTCTTAAAGGGGATACAGGACCTAAAGGCGATCCCGGTGAAAAAGGTGAGCAAGGCGTTCAAGGGGATGTTGGACCTAAAGGCGATACCGGACCCAAAGGCGATCAAGGTATCAAAGGGGATACGGGACCTAAAGGCGATGTTGGACCTAAAGGTGACCAAGGCCTCAAAGGCGATACTGGACCTAAAGGTGATGCAGGACCTAAAGGGGAGCAAGGCGTCAAAGGTGAAACAGGTCCGAAAGGTGATACCGGACCTAAAGGCGATACGGGTCCCAAAGGGGATAAAGGCGACAAAGGCCCCGCCGCTGATAATCCAGCCGCTCCTAAACCGTAAATTACCAATTCAAAAAGGACGTTTCATCACGTCCTTTTTTATTGTTTAAAAAACGCAAAACAATTTAACCATTCCCCCTTAACGATATTTTTAGAAGAGCACCATCCATGTCAGCAAAATCGAGTCTTATTCATGGCAAAGATTTCCATCTGTATAAAGATTGCTTTGATGATGAACATGTTTATCTGCATTTAGATAATACCGAATTTGAAGCCACGCAAAACAGCATTTGCGTCAAAATATCCGCAGCTATTTGGGAAGTTATACGCCAACAAGTAGGCATTGATTTATTTTGGGCATCGCAATCCGATGATGACATTTCCCAATATGTTGAGAATCAAGTAGATGAGCGAATCAAAAAGTATGAACTCAATCCTCATTTTGCCATGAATGTCATTGATTTTATTCCTCTAGGATTAGTCACTGATCCCAGAGAAAAACAAATTGAACACGGTATTACTTATTATCACGATGTACGCGAACAGCAACGCGCGGTTGCTGAGCAGATTTTAGCGTTGCAGAATCATGGATGAATGAACAGAATTACCTAAAAAATGTCGACATCGACACTTTCCACACCCCACCCACGGGCGTGGGGAAGACAATGATAACCCTTCACGCCTTATTATTTTTTAATCAAAAGTGTGACATACATCACACTTTTGAAAAAAAGTGCTATAATCACTTTACAAACAAAAACAA
>JBDLQG010000057.1:0-11890 GCA_039800705.1 Pseudomonadota bacterium | reverse complement strand
TCCCGTTTTTATTTTAACCTGAATTCGATATAAGCAAGCAACGATTGTAAAAATATGAAACGTGTGAATAACGCGATAAACGCCACTTACGCTCCGACTAAAATCAGCCATCCTAAGCCAACGGCATAGGCATGCATTAGAGGAATTTACAGTGCAACATAACATAACCTGAGTTCGATATAAGAAAGCAGACCATGAAAAAATCTGAAAGAATAGATGTTGGACTAAAAACACTTTCAGAAAGGCGACTTAGAATGAACTTAGATCAACTATTTACAGATATTGACGATTTTTGTCACCATTTTGTACCGTCTCAAAAGAGTAATCGTCTACCAAGTGAAATCAAAAAACGACATCGCCAAAAATGTCTGTGTGAAAGTGAAATCATGACCATCGTGATTGCTTATCAAATGAGCGGTTATAGAACGTTCAAGTGGTTTTATCTCAAACATGTGATGGTATTTTGGCAAAAAGCGTTTCCCACTTTACCCAGTTACAATCGTTTTGTTGAGTTGATGTCGAGTTGTTTAGAGCCGCTCACTGCGTTTATGCAAAGTCGATGTGGAAAAAGTGAAGGGATTGCCTTTATTGATTCAACGCCACTGTGCGTGTGCGACAACCTGCGTATTCCTCGTCATAAAACATTTGCTGGTGTTGCTGGACGCAGCAAGTCATCAACAGGCTGGTTTTATGGCTTTAAACTGCATTTTACCGTTAATGATTGTGGCGATATTTTGTCGTTTTGCTTAACACGCGGTAATGTTGATGATAGAACAACTGTCCCCATCTTAGCTAAAAACTTGTTTGGCAAACTTTTTGGTGACAAAGGCTATATTTCACAAAAACTCACCGCATTATTAGCTCAGGAGTATGATGTGGAATTAATTACCTCGATTAAAAAAAATATGAAATCCAGAGTATTAGCTGCTTTCGATAAGTTGATTTTGAGAAAACGCAGCATCATTGAAACCATTAATGATCAACTTAAAAACGTTTTCAATCTTGAACATAGTCGTCATCGTTCTTTAACAAACTTTGCTCTCAACGTCGTCGCTTGTTTAGTGGCTTATTCATATCAAGAAAAGAAACCTTCCTTAAATATTCGCCGCCAAGATTTATTAATCTAACCATTATCTCTTTATTCTTACTTCGAACTCAGGTTAATTAAATGGATTCCATCAAATAATAATCCTTCAATAAGCGAATTCGACAGCAATTTTTTGATGCCAGTGGATGAGGATATTGTTATCCCCTTTATTGAGGGGCTTGATGTTGAATTAGGTCTAAAGCGTATTTCTGGCAAAAAGAAATTTTATATCAATATGCTTAAAAATTATGTAACTAATCAAGAAAAAACCGTCCCACAGCTACGCGATGCCATGCAAAAAGACGATTACGCGGGAGCGGAAATTATTGCGCATTCGGCAAAAGGCGTGAGTGGCAATATTGGCGCAACACAACTTCAAGAGATGGCGTATGAACTTGAAACGCTTATTTTCAATAAAACGCCCTTAGCTCAACTCGAAGAAAAGTTAGTGATTTTTGAACACGTTCAATCCAGCATGATTCATGCGCTCAAAATTGCACTGCCTAGTGCTTTACCGCCAACCATTGAGCATATAGATACGACCAACGCATCGGCTATTTTTAATACGTTAATGTCACTTTTAGAAGATCAAGATCATAGCGTCGTGAGATATTTTGAAAAAAACACGGTATTGCTTTATGACTGCTTAGGGGCGGATATTTTCTCCGCTATTCAAAAAGAGATTAAGCGGTTCGATTTTGAAAAAACGATACAACTATTGCGTAAAACAACATTTTTTGAACAGAAATATTAGCGCATTATTGTTCAAAATAGTGTGACCTAGTTCACAGTTTTGACCAAATTTTTTTAGGCAAAAGAATAACCGCTAAAATACGTGAAAATAAGCTAATTTGTATTTGAATAAACAGGTTTTTAAAGAGATAAAAATGAAGACAACAAAACCAACTATACTTGTCGTAGACGATACCCCCGATAATCTCGATTTAATGGGCGATTTACTCATGAATGACTACAAAGTAAAAATCGCAAATTCTGGCAAAAAAGCGTTAGAAATTGTTCAAATGGGGCATCCACCTGATTTGATTTTGCTTGACATTATGATGCCTGAGATGGATGGTTATGAAGTGTGCAGTGTTCTCAAATCTGACGAAAAGACAAAGAATATCCCCGTCATCTTTTTAACGGCAAAAACAAACAGTATAGATGAGCAAAAAGGGTTTGAGATTGGCGCCGTAGACTATATTACCAAACCAATTTCGCCTGTTATTGTGATGGCACGAGTGAAAACACATTTAGATTTGCATAATAAAAATGTTTATTTGGAGCAGTTAGTTAATCAGCGCACACAAGAAATTATGGCTATTCAAGACGTTACCATTCATGCGATGGCATCCTTAGCCGAAACACGCGACAACGAAACGGGCAATCATATTCGCCGTACACAAAATTACGTTAAATTATTGGCGCAGCATCTTCAATTTCATCCCAAATACACGCATTTTCTCAACATGGATGGTGTTATTGATACGCTGTTTAAATCTGCCCCACTGCATGATATTGGAAAAGTAGGGATTCCCGATGCCATTTTGCTCAAACCAGGGCGATTTGAGCCTAGCGAATTTGACATTATGAAATCACATCCTGAGCTTGGTCAAAATGCCATTTTGCAAGCAGAAAGCGAATTAGGTATTGATGTACCATTTCTGCAATATGCAAAAGAAATTGCCTATGGACATCATGAAAAATGGGATGGTAGCGGTTATCCACAAGGTTTATCTGGTGAAGATATTCCTATATCTGCACGATTAATGGCGGTTGCTGATGTGTATGATGCGCTTATTAGTCGTCGTGTATACAAAGAGGGAATGCCTCATGCTCAAGCAGTAGACATCATTCTTGATGGAAAGGGAACACATTTTGATCCTCACATCATCGATGCGTTTCTGGCTTTACATGAAACATTTCGTGACATCGCCTTAACTTTTTCCGATTCAAATGAGGACATGGAAAAAAAACAAGCCTACCTAATACAAGCGCGTATGGATGAAAGTAAATGACGTTACTTTGTCGGCTTTTCGATTTTAATTTTAATTTTATATGTTGTAGTACAATGAAAATTAAATAAGATTATAATTTTATTAGGCAGGCAGGCAGGCAAATAACGTAAGTCTAAGTCACTTTTTCTATCTAAATTTTGTAAAAAATAAAACGGAACTTCACTAAAAGCATGGAAAATATTAATCAAGTATCCTATTTGATGTTTGCCGCCTTTACGATGGGGCTTGCTATAAAGTCCTATTTTGAATTCAATAATCAAATTATTCATCAAGACTTGAAAAAAAATTGGTCATGGTCACTTTTTTTTCTCGTTTTATCTAATATTTTGATTGCTTTAGGCTCAATGGGTTTTCATATTTTCTTATTTTTGGGAAATGTATCTCTTGTTGTTGCGCTTTTGACAATGGGGTTATTTTTTAGAAATCTTCATAGTCCGATTGGGATTACGTTTATAAAGCGTGTACAGTTAATTGTGTTGCTGTTTATCGTTATTTTTGGTGTTTTATTTTATGAAAAAGCTGCTTATATCTGGCGATTTTATTTAGTGAGTATTGCTATTATTTTACTCACGCTCTGGCATTTAGATGAGCTTTTTAACGCATTAAAGAAGGAAACGACATTACATCTTAAAGCCATTTTGTACATTAAATTGACATTTTTAATTGTTTGTTGTGTCCGTGTGATTACAGCGCAAGAAGTCTTTGATGGAACAGTCCAATATGTTTATCAAGAAAACACTTATGGTTTATTTGCACGACTAATGTTAGCGGGTTTAAATTTAGCGACTTTTGTGCTGGTTGGCGGGTATATTTCCGAGAAAATTTTGTTAGGGGAGAAATATTTAGTCACGCAATTAAATGAAAAAATTATCGCGTTAGAAACGGTCACAAATGAAAAAGAAAAAGTAAAACAACTTTTAGCGGAACGTGAATTACTTATTGCATCACTTGTGAAAGCAGAAAAAATCGCAGAAACAGGTGTGCTATCAGCATCTATTGCGCATGAATTAAGTCAGCCGCTTTGCGCCATTCAAATGAATGCACAATCATTGCAGTTTTTAATTCATGAGCAAAAAAATGAAGCCATGAAGCAAGCGATACTAGATAGAATCATTGCGGATAATCAACGTGCTTCAGAAATCATTACATCGCTAAAACAATTATTCACAACTTCAGAGAGCCAATTTCAACAAATCTCACTCGATGAATTGATTGAAAAAATTATAGTGATTGTGTCCCCCGCTGCAAAAATGAATTCGATTACACTTCATCATGTGCTTGATGCTCCACAGAAGCTCAGTTTGTGTGCGGGTGAACTACAGCAAGTGGTTATTAACTTACTGAATAATGCGATTCATGCGCTCGAAAATGTCGATCATCTTGAAAAAAAAATTCGTATTCAAACCGAGCAAACTAGCAATACTGTTCGTCTAATGGTTATTGATAACGGTACGGGAATACCTGTTGAGATGGGGAATACTATTTTTGATTTAATGAAAACATCAAAATCAGAAGGTATGGGGGTAGGTTTGTGGTTATCACGGCATATTGTTAAGCGTCATAGAGGTGCTTTATATTATGAAAATCAAGAGGATGGAGGCGTTTCGTTTATTATGGAACTTCCAGTGTAATAATATTGCGCAAAATAAATTGCGCAATACTTATCATGCGAAAGAACGATAGGAAATTTTCAAGCTCTCTGTCAATATAACGCAATATTAATTTCAAGGGAATAATTAAAAATGCAGTCATTAAACAATTCAACTTCAAAAGACACTCAGCATATTATTTTAATTGATGATGATTCTGTGCGTCAAGGACTTGAGCTGATGCTTATCAATTTAGGTTATACGGTACACACTTTTAGTAATGCAACCAATTTCTTTGAAAATCCGCTCGACGTTACGCCCTGCGTAATGGTATGTGATATGAACATGCCACGCATGACAGGCGTTGAATTACAAGCCGAATTAGTCAATCAAGGTTGTAATATGCCCATTATTTTTATCAGTGGAAGGGCTTCTGTTGAGCAATCGATTCAAGCAATGAAACAAGGGGCGGCAGAATTTTTAACGAAACCCTTTACAATGGAAGAATTAATTAAAGCTATTGAACAGGGATTTGAATTAGAATTAAAGGCCATGCAAAAGGCGTTGAAAAGACACGTATTAGACGAGCAATTACAAAAATTATCGCCGCGTGAGCGTGAAGTGTTTTACTTGCTTGCCAAGGGATACAACAATACGGAAATACTCACTACGCTTGATATTTCACTACCTACAACAAAGCAGTACAAATCAGAAGTGATGCGCAAGCTCAATCTAAACTCATTATCTGAATTGATTGCCTTAAATCCAAATTAATTTGCGCCATCTGATATTCAAAAACTATAAAACATACAGCGTCTTTGGCGCTACAAGGCTGAATGAACGTAATTTCATCCAAATATGAAGAAATACATATCCATTTTTTTGTTAGACCAATATTACTGCCAGCGTTGCCCGTATGTTTTAATAGTGTGGTGAATATCATCTAAATACGTGTAAACAACCGGAATAACAAGTAAACTCAGTAGAGTAGATGTCATGAGTCCACCAATAACGGCGATGGCCATGGGGCTACGAAAAGAAGCATCAGCATCACCAAAACCTATCGCAACAGGCATCATGCCAGCACTCATCGCAATGGTCGTCATGACAATAGCGCGTGCACGTTTATGACAGGCATCCAGTAGTGCTTCATGGCGCAACAATCCTTTATCACGTCTTGCAACAATCGCATATTCTACCAGTAGAATCGAATTTTTAGTTGCCACGCCCATTAGCATAATCAATCCAATTAATGATGGCATCGAGAATGCTTTTCCCGCAAGGAGTAAAGCGACAAAACCACCCCCAAAAGAAAGCGGCAATGCGGCAAGAATGGTAATGGGCTGGAAAAAATCTTTAAAAAGCAAGACCAATACAATAAAGATACAGAGCACGCCCGTCAACATCGCTAGGCCAAAGCTACCAAATAATTCCGCCATCATTTCAGCATCCCCCATGTTAATTTGTTTTAATCCCGTGGGAAGATGGAGAATACTTGGTAGTTTTTGCACCGCACTGGAAACATCACCCAGCGCCATGCCCGAGAGTTCAATTTCAAAATTAACATTGCGTGAGCGGTCATATCGGTCAATCACAGCGGGGCCACTAGATAGCGATAAATCAGCAACTTGACTTAGCATGACAGCAGCTCCTTTACTCGATGGCACAGTCAATCTTTCTAGTAGACTTAAATCACTACGTCCTTGCTCAGCGAGTTTAACAACGATAGGGATTTGTCGTTGCGAAAGGCTGAGTTTAGGCAGTAACCAATCATAATCGCCAAGCGTTGCAATTCTTAATGTATCGGCAATGGCGGTCGTTGTGACGCCTAAATCTGCGGCACGCGCGAAATCAGTTTTTACGGCAATTTCGGGGCGTGTTAATGCGGCACTTGATACAATATTTCCTAGGCCGTTAATGGTATGGAGATCTTGCTCAACATGTTGAGCCGTTGAGCTTAGCGCTTGTTGATTATCACCGCTTAGCACCAAGACATATTTCTCACCTGAACCGCCTAAGCCCACTTTAACTCGTGCTCCCGCTAAATGTTGCAGCACTTGGCGGATATGTTTTTCAATAACTTGTTTTACTACCGGTCGATCTTTCCCTTTTTCGAGCATAATGGTCAGCGTGGCTTTTCTGACTTCATTATTTGCGCTACCACTTCCGGGTTTGGGACTAATTTTCCCAACGGAACCGCTACCAATCGTGGTATAAATGGATTTAACATACGGCACATCTGCAATTAACTGCCTTGCAAGTTCAGCTGAATACGCGGTTTGTGTAAGAGTCGTTCCGGGTGATAATTCTAAGAAAACCTGCGTTTGAGGCATATTATCGGGTGGGATAAAGCCTTTTGGGAGTAAAGGAATTAATAAAAGCGAGCAAATAAAAAATAAAGTTGCGACCGCCATTGTGCTTTTACGGTGATGTAAACTCCAATTCACTAACGTGAGATAAAGCGTCATCACGCGGCCATCTTTGGGCTGAATATGAAAGGAGTCTTTGAGTAAATAAGCCGCCATCATAGGCGTTAGCATACGCGCTACTAAAAGTGATGCTAATATTGCCAAAACCGCTGTTAAGCCAAATTGCTTAAAAAATAATCCCACGATGCCACTCATAAATGCCGTAGGCAAAAAAACGGCAACGAGAGCAAAAGTCGTTGCAATAACAGCAAAACCAATTTCGGTTGCTGCATCAGATGCTGCTTGATAAGGCGTTTTGCCCATACGCAAATGCCGAACAATGTTTTCAACTTCCACAATAGCATCATCAACTAAAATGCCAATGACCAAAGACAGCGCTAATAAACTAATACCGTTTAACGTAAAGCCCAAATAGTCCATACCTAAAAAAGCGGGAATAATTGATAAAGGCAACGCGATAGCAGAAATTAACGTCGCTCGTATATCTTTTAAGAAAAGCCACACGACGAGGACAGCAAGCAAGCTACCCTCGTATAACATATTCATTGAACTTTGAAATTTTTCTTGAATAGGGGTGATAAAATTAAACGCCTGTGTAAACGCCATGTCTGGATTAGTAGCACGTAATTCATCTAATGCTTTTTGAACACCAACACCGACTTCGACATCACTTGCTCCGCGACTTCGAGTGACTTCAAATCCAACCACTTCTTTGCCGTTTAACATCGCTAATGCACGGCGCTCAGAAAACGCATCTTCAACCGTGGCGACTTGTTCTAGTCGAATGTGACGCCCGTCCATCAACGCAATCTCTAGGTGACGAATTCCTTCTACTGACGTTACATTAGCCAATGCGCGTATGGGTTGCTCACTCAGTCCCAAATTAACGCGCCCACCGGTACTTTCAGTTTGAATTTTTCGCAATTGCTGGGAGATTTCAGCGGCAGTGATACCCAGAGCTTGCAACTTGAGGGGGTCGAGTGCAATGCTGATTTCTCGATTCACACCCCCCACGCGATTGATCGCGCCCACACCTCGCACACTGAGTAATTTTTTAGCCACAACATCATCAACAAACCAAGACAGCGCTTCCTCATCACGCTGGGCAGAAGAGCTCGCTGTAAACGCTAAAATAGGCGAGCCAGCGACATCTAATTTGGTAATAATGGGATCAGGCAATTCGGTGGGTAAATCTGAGCGAACTTTTGCGACAGCTGAGCGGACATCATCTAAGGATTCTTGTCCGGATTTTTCTAATTGAAATTCAGCGGTGATGGATACACTACCGTCTTGAATTTTTGTTGTGATATGTTTTAGATTTGAGATTGTCGCAATCGAATTTTCAATTTTTTGCGCGACTTCAGTTTCAAGTTGTGAGGGTGACGCTCCGGGCAGTGAGGCTGAAATGCTGATGGTTGGCAAATCCAAGTCGGGCATATTTTGCACTTTCATTGACTTAAAACTCATTAAGCCGCTAAAGCACAATACAACAAATAGCATCAAGGCTGGAATGGGATTGCGAATACACCATGTTGACATGTTCATGGTTTGATCACTCTCACTGTATCGTTATCCGCTAAAAAAGCCGCGCCATTGGCGACAATAACATCATCTATGTTCAGTCCAGCGGTAATTTCAATGTTATCGGCTGCTCTGCGTCCCAGTTGCACTTTTAATTGCGATACTTTGGCGGTTTCTTCGTTTTTGATTTTGCTAACTTTAAATACGTAGCTAAAGCCTTCACGTTGAACCAATGCGGATTGTGGCAGTGTCAATGCACTGCTATGTCCTAAATCAAATTCGCCACGCGCAAACATACCTGCACGCAAGCCATAAGAAGTGGCCTGTGGTACATCAACATAAATGAGACCATAACGACTTTTTTCATCTAATGTGGGTGCAATGACGCGAATGATACCTTCAATATGATTACCAACATTTGGTAATTCAAGATTAACTGTCATCTTAGGTTTGAGCTTTACCATTTCCGAGGCCATGACTTCCCCGCGCCATTCCAAACGATTTTCGCGAATCAATCGAAATAATTCTTGTCCTTTTGTCGTGACAGCGCCAAGTGTTGCACTGCGAGAAGAAATGACGCCGTCATCGCTAGCGAGCACTTTTGTGTATTTTAAACGCAGTAATTGTGCATCTAATTTGGCTTTTGCTGAGTCGACTTTGGCGAGTGCTGTTTTTCCAGCGGTAAAAAATTGATCAATTTGTTGACTACTCAATGCGCCTGATGTTGAAACTTGGGTCGCTCGCGTCGCATTGACTTTTGCGTCAGCTAAATTCGCCTCGGCTTCATTTAACGCAGCGCGGCTTTGTGCAACATCAGTTAACACACTTTCATCAGAAAAAACGGCTAACACTTGATCTTTTTTTACCATGTCACCCACTTCTACGTTGACCTTGGTTAAACGCAATTCACTCACTTCAGCACTGATAATCGCTTCATGCCATGCGGCTATTGACCCGTTTGCGTTTATTTTAAATGGAATATCTTGGAGAGTTGGTGTGATGAGTGTGACAGAAAGTGAGGGCTTTGATTCAACACTTTTTTGCTGTGTTTCGGACTGCTTGCTGCAACTGACGCTGATTCCTAATCCAATGAATAAACTAATAAAAAGGCGATATTTTCCTTTCATCATGATTTTTCTCCTTTTGCATCAACGTGAGGACTTAGCGGTTTTGTCGTTTCGGATTGGCTATTATCATCACTCCAGCTACCACCCGCACTGCGATATAGCGCAATCCAAGCGCTAACCCGCTCTTTTTCAAGTTCTTTTAGGGTCATTTCTGCTGATAACACATTACGCCGCGATGTTTCGATGTCAATTAAGTTGCCTAAACCTGCTTGATATAGATTTTGCATCGCATCAAAATGATGATGAAAATGATTCAGTGATTTTTTCACTTCGGGTAAACGTTGTGACACGCTGTTTAAACGTATCAGCGCTTCCTCAACTTCTTTGACTGCGGTGCGCACTTTATATTGAAATTTATTTTCTGCCGCTTCATATTGAACGCGAGCTAATTCGACGTCAGCAGCACGTTTACCGGCATCAAATAACGGTAAACTCAGCGTCGGGCCAAACGACCATGTTTGCGCTAAAAAGAAAGCCGCGCCATTGATATTCTGTAAGGTTGGCGTGATATTGCCGGATAAACTTAATTTAGGAAAACGCTTTGCCTGTTCAACACCAATTTTTGCGCTCGCTTCAGCAACGTCACGTTCAGCGGATGCGATATCGGGTCTTTGCAATAATACGTTTGCTGGAATTGCATCAATATTAAAAGTAGGGGGCGTAGGTAATTGCGCGATTTGCGTTGGATTTTGTGTGAGTAGAAAATTCATTTTTTCTTCGGGCAATCCCGTCATAGCGACTAAACCCTGAATAGCCTTTTTGCATTGTGATTGCTGTTGCACTAGAAGATGCTTTCCTTCCGCTACACTAGCATTTAAGAGTTCAATATCACTGGCGGCTTTAAGTCCAGCTTGAGAGGCAATTTCACTAAGTCTAGCCGACTCTAATTTTGATGCCGTGTCATTTTGACGTATTTTAACTTGCATCTCACAATACCGGTAATCCACATACGCGTTAGCCACTTCTGCTGCAACGGACACTCGCGCATCATGCCACGCGGCATGTCTTGATTCTAGCTGGTTTTGAGCAGCTTCTTCTTGACGTGCAAGTCCGCCAAATAAATCAATTTCCCAGCTTGATTGCAAGCCAGCGGGCAGTTGATTCCAAACAAATGGACTTCCACCAAATGACGCTGATGAGCGTTTTCCGCCACCGCTAAAATCCAAAGTGGGTAATAACGCGCTATCAGCTCCCACAAGATTCGCTCTTGACTGAGCAATCCGCGCTTTCGCATCCATCACAGAGCTATTCACTTCTTGTGCAGCGGACAATAATTGATTAAGTACGGGATCTTGAAAACCTTGCCACCATTTTTTTAAATTTTCAAGATTACCTTGATGTGGACTTGTTAATAAAGGATCAACTATTGGTAAATCAGACCAATGAGAGGGAGTGTTTAAAATAGCTGTTGAATAATCTGGCCCGACTGTTGCGAGAAGACCACCAGTACAACCGGATACGCATATTGAAACGAGATAAAGGCTTATTTTTTGGAGGTTTTCAGTCTTGATCATATCGTGGCTTGGGTACCCCGTAAATTAAAGTAGGGGAAGGCGGTCATAGTGGGTCAATTCATATCAAAATAGTGAATGAATCATTGCAATTAAATGAAGTATTGTCAACAAGGCTTTATTTTTATTAAAAAATAATTGATATTTCATTTAGCTATAGGTTGGAATCATAATTATAGGCGGTCAATTTATGAACTGACGTGACAGAATGAGATGGAAAACTTTGCTATTTAGAATACAACGCGATGCTCAACGTTTAATTGTTTAAAATTTGCTTTAATTTCAGTATGTCGTGATTTTGTCTTTATTCTATTACAAACCAAAATCGAGTTTTGACCGTTAAGAAATCGCATTTTTAGCTTCAATTGTGTGAATTTGACGTTTTTATAAGTTCATCAAGTTTTCATTTATATGGATTGATCAATATTAAAAGTTGAGCATCGCGTAATACATAAAAAATACAGGCTTTTAGAATTTAAATGATTAAGGTGCAAACTTGTTGGGATGCGGATAGACTCGATTTAGGGCGTGTTGGCATTTATCCCGATGCTCAATTTCTCTGCACGAATACAGCAAAAGATCCCGCATTTATTCATCGAGCATGGACA
>JBDLQG010000056.1:0-12216 GCA_039800705.1 Pseudomonadota bacterium | reverse complement strand
CCCGTTGACACGCTTCACGAATTTGCTCATCGTCCCATTCGTTAATAAAGGTTTTAATGGCATGACGATTGGGCGGGGGACTGGCGATAATAGAAATATACGCAGACCACTCATCGCCATATTTAAAGTACGCGGAATAGGGGTTGCGGTGAGCGTGAGCAAATCGAGTTCGCTGCGAAGTTTTTTGAATTGTTCTTTTTGACGAACCCCAAAACGGTGTTCTTCATCAATAATCACAAGGCCTAGGCTTTGGTATTTTAAATCGTCACTGAGTAATTTGTGTGTACCAATTAAAATATCGACTTTGCCTTCTTCGAGTTGTTTGGCAATGTCTTTTTGCTGTTTTGCGGTGACAAAACGCGACATCAATTCGACTTTAACCGGCCAATCGGCAAAACGATCACAAAAATTTGCATGATGTTGCTGTGCAAGTAAGGTCGTCGGTACTAAAACCGCCACTTGTTTTCCCGTTTGCACCGCTAAAAAAGCGGCTCGCATAGCCACTTCTGTTTTACCAAATCCCACGTCACCACAAATAACGCGATCCATCGGTTTGACTTGGTCAAAATCGGCAATGATTTCTTCAATGGCTTTGGCTTGGTCGGGTGTTTCTTCAAAACGAAAACCTTGTGCAAACGCATAATAATCTTCCGCACTAATACGCTCAAATAACGGCACATTGGGACGCTCTTGCATGGCGCGTTTAGCTTGAATATCGAGCAGCTCGGCGGCAACATCATAAATGCGAGCAATGGCTTTTTGTTTGGCTTTTCGCCATTGATCTGAGCCGAGTTTATGCAAAGGGGCATTTTCGGGGCTCATGCCCGTATAGCGGCTAATCACATGCAGTGAGGCAACGGGTACATATAACTTATCATCGTTTGCATAGATAAGCGTTAGAAATTCACCGCTAATATCGCCAATATTGAGTGTTTGAAGGCCTAAATAACGCCCAACACCGTGCTCACTGTGTACGACAGGTGCGCCAATGGTCAGCTCGTTTAAATTCGCAACGAGTGTTTCGAGTTGTCTTGCGGATGTTTTGCGTCGTCTGCGTTGCTGGGCTTTTTCGCCCGATAACTGATTTTCCGTAATAATCGCAAGCGCGGGCGTATTGAGTAGTAAGCCAATATCCAGTGAGGCAACGCTGATACAGTATTGATGTTCGCTATTTAAAAAACTTTGCCAATCGGCCACTTGCTTTGGATAAATGGATTCACGTTTGAGTGTTTGCAATAACGCTTCACGATGCCCTGCTGTTTCAGCGATAAATAAAATTTTACCGGTAAAATGCTCGACAAATTGTGTTAACGCGGCAGCGGGATGTTTCAAGTGTGGGTTAAAACTGATTTCTGGCAACGCTGAGCAAAAAGTGGCCGCCGAATTGTCTGAGCTGTTTTCAATTAAAATTTGATGATGTTTTTTATATTCTGCCACTAAATTTTGTGGCGATAAAAACAAGTTGTCTGGCGCTAACGCGGGGCGTTCTTGATCATTTTCGCGCAGTTCAAAACGCGTTTGCACAACGTGATGAAATTCATCCGCCGCTAAATTAACTTGTGGTGACGTGATAAATAAAGCCGATTTGGGCAGATAATCAAACAGCGTGGCGGTCTGACTCGTAAATAAAGGTAAATAATATTCAATGCCATTTGCCGCAATACCTTGAGAAATATCTTTATAGAAACTGCTATTGATATCAGGAAATAGCGTTTGGAATGTCTGTTTGAATTGCTTAATGGCGGCGTGATCAAAGGGAAATTCGCGGACAGGCAAAATCGTCACGCAATCAATGGTTTCTTCAACCGAAAAAGCGCGTTGACTCTCCACGTCAAATGCACGTATGGCAACAAGCTGATTATTTTGAATTTCAAGTCTTAGCGGCACACGGCTTCCCATGGGGAAAATATCGAGAATATGTCCATGCAACGCAAATTCACCGTGTGTAAACACTTGTTTAACGGATTCATACCCGCGTTGACCGAGTTGACCGGCAATATCGATAAGTTGATCACCGCACGTTAAGACTAATTTTTGTGCCGCTAAATAATCCAGTGGCGTTAAACGGTGCATTAACGTATTTACTGAGACAATTAATGCGCCACTTTCAATTGTAGGCAAGGCGGTTAACGTTTGCAGACGCTCGGATACAATTTCCGGTAGCGGTGAAAAAACGTCATAAGGCAGTGTCTCCCAATCAGGGAAATGCAAAATGGGTTGTGAATGATTTAAGAAAAAAGCCAATTCATGCTCTAAACGCAAGGCGCTGTGTGCGTCGGGTGTCACAATCACAAATAAACGATCATGCGATGCAATGGCGTTGGCAAGCGCTAGCGCTTCTGCGCATCCGGTTAATTGTGACCAGTTGACCACCGGTTGTGTACGTGTTGGAAACGGTAAATCAAAGAGTGAATTCGGCATAAAAAATAAATCAAAAAAATCAGTAAGTGTAAATACGGTTTTGTATAGGCGTTATTTTAAACTGAATTACGCAGTGCGTATTATAATGCACGTATTATTTAACAAAATTGAGGGGAGCATTTTGAGTATGACACGTGTTTATAATTTTAGTGCAGGGCCTTCTATGTTGCCTGAAGCGGTTTTGAAGCAGGCACAAAGCGAGTTACTTGATTTTCAAGGCAGTGGCATGTCTGTGATGGAAATGAGCCATCGTGGCAAACATTTTTCACTCATTGCCCAAGAATTAGAGCAAGATTTACGCGATTTAATGCGGATTCCTGAAAACTATCGCGTGTTATTTTTGCAAGGCGGGGCATCTGCGCAATTTTCGTTTATTCCACAAAATCTTTTAGGCGACAAACATAAAGCGTGTTACGTCAAAACAGGCGCGTGGTCGCAAAAAGCCATTCAAGATGCACAAAGCTATTGCGAAACGGTGATAATTGCCAGTTCAGAAGACACACATTTTACCAGCATTCCCGACGCATCGACGTGGCACATTGACGAAAATGCAGCGTATTTGCATTACACCTCAAATGAAACGATTCATGGCGTGGAATTTAATTATGTACCCGATGCAAAAGGCTTGCCGCTGGTATGTGATATGTCGTCAAACATTCTTTCTCGCCATATTGATGTCAATGACTTTGGATTGATTTACGCAGGCAGTCAAAAAAATATGGGGCCTGCGGGCGTGACGCTCGTGATTGTGCGTGAGGATTTGCTTGGGCAATGCGCCAAAATGGTTCCCAGTGTGTTTAATTACAGCGAGCAAGTGAAAAATCAGTCCATGCTCAATACGCCAAATACGTATAGCTGGTATTTGATGGGGCTGGTATTGAAATGGGTGCAAGCACAAGGTGGCGTTGAGGCGCTTGAACAACACAATATCGCCAAAGCCGCAAAACTGTATGCAGCAATTGATTCGTCAAGTTTATATCACAATCCTGTTGAGAAAAGTTGCCGTTCACGTATGAATGTGCCGTTTATTTTGAAAGATGAAACGCTCGATAGTGCTTTTTTAAGTGCAGCGCAGGCAAGTGGTCTAAATGAGCTAAAAGGTCATCGCTCTGTAGGCGGTATGCGGGCAAGTATTTATAACGCGATGCCTGATAGTGGAATCGACGCGTTAATTCGTTTTATGCAAGAGTTTGAGCGTACACATTAAGATTTACATTAGTTTGAGATTACAAATAGGAAAATAAAAGAATGAAAGTGTTAATTGTTGGAAGTGGCGGACGTGAACATGCGTTGGCGTGGAAAGTGAAACAATCGTCAACAGTGAGCCATGTATTTGTTGCACCCGGTAATGCCGGAACCGCGCTCGAATCAGGCATGGAAAATGTTGCGCTTGCTGTTGAAAACATTGACGGCTTGCTAGCGTTTGCACAAAAAAATGGCGTTGAATTGACAATTATTGGTCCAGAAGTGCCGCTTGTTTTGGGGATTGTGGATAAATTTCAAGCGGCTGGACTTGCTTGTTTTGGCGCATCTGCGTACACGTCACAACTTGAAGGTTCAAAATCGTTTTGTAAAGATTTTATGATTCGCTATGGCATTCCAACAGCGGCTTATGAAAGTTTTACGGATACGGATGCTGCGATTGCGTACATTGAAAAACACGGTGCGCCAATTGTTGTTAAAGCAGACGGTTTAGCAGCAGGCAAAGGCGTGATTGTAGCGCAAACGCGTGAAGAAGCCATTGCAGCGGTCAGAGATATGCTTGCGGGTAATGCGTTTGGTGAAGCGGGTCATCGCGTGGTGATTGAAGAATTTTTACGAGGCGAAGAAGCCAGCTTTATCGTGATTTGCGACGGGAAAAGCGCACTTCCTATGGCAACCTCACAAGACCACAAAGCGCGTGATAATGGCGATTTAGGGCCTAATACGGGCGGTATGGGTGCGTATTCACCCGCGCCTATCGTAACACAAGACATTCACGACCGCGTGATGCGTGACGTAATTGAGCCGACGTTAAAAGGCATGGCAAGTGAAGGGCATCCTTATAGTGGCTTTTTATATGCGGGTTTGATGATTTCACCGAGCGGTGATATTAAAGTTCTGGAATATAATTGTCGCTTTGGTGATCCCGAAACGCAGCCAATTATGATGCGTTTGAAAAGTGATTTAGTAAGTTTGTGCCAAGCCGCGCTCGCGGGTGAGCTAGATAAAATGCGTACAGAATGGGACGAGCGTTCTGCGCTAGGTGTAGTTTTAGCTGCTGGCGGTTATCCTGACAGTTATGCCAAAGGGCAAATTATTTCAGGGTTGCCAGCCCATGACAGCGCTGAAAGTAAAGTGTTTCATGCTGGAACGGCGCAAATTGGTGATGATGTGGTCACGAACGGTGGACGGGTGCTTTGTGCGTGTGCACTTGGAAATTCTATTCAAGAAGCGCAAACCAACGCTTATCAACTCGCCAACGCGATTCAATGGAACGGTATTTATTACCGTACCGATATTGGTTTTAAAGCGATACGTAATCAATAATTGATAAACGGCTAATGTTGTTGAGGCGTGCTGTTATCAACACGCCTCGCCTATACTAGTTATCTTACGGTGTGAGTTTGCCGCTTTTCAACATCCCAACTAGCCAAGTGATGTCATCTTGACTCATCATGGATTTCCACGAAGGCATCGCGGTACCTTTGCGACCATTTAAAATGGTGGTGATCAGTAGCTCATCAGGTTTACCCGCTAATGATTCTGGTTTGAGCGAAGGTCCCATGCCACCTTGTAGGGTCAAACCATGACACGCACTGCAATCGTTTTTCACTAATGTACGCAGTTCTGCTTGTCTTTGCTCAGACGGTTCGCCAGCAAAACAACTACTGGTAAAACATAACAACAAAAGCCATTTTTTCATTTTGTGCACCTTTATTTTGAAGGGTGAATGTTGTCATAATAGGCAGCAATATTATCGATATCCTCGTCACTTAATGAACCGGTGACTGCGTTCATAATGTCAGATTTACGTGTTTTGTCACGATATTGTTGCAATGCCGTTTGTAAATAGGTGAAATCACGGTCAAATAAGCGTGGGAAAGGGGCATCAGTAGATGATTTTTTCAAACCATGACATTGAGAACACATCGCTTCCGCTTTCGATTGCCCTGCAAATAAATTCGCACCGTAGCTATTCCCTGCAATCAAGAAAGCTGCTATCAATAAAACAAATCGTTTCATTATTTTGCTCCTTTCATTTCATCAGGGGCAAGGCCGCGTGTCATGTATTTTACGCGACCGCGTGAGAAGATACCGGCTGGACTTTCCATTCCAATTGATGCCACTTTGTCAAATGTACTGGAATTGTAAACCGCTACTTCATCTCCATTGTAGCCTGCGCTAACATATAAAAATTTGCCATCTGCGCTATATTCAGGGAAATAAGCGTGTCCGCCCACATCGAGCGTTTTTGCCACTTCAAGTGATTTTTTATCGATGAGCTGAATGGTTCTTGCGCGTTTATCTTTTGAGATGATATCCACGGCAACATAAGGCGCGTTAGCGTGAGCAGCGGGGGACTCTGTGCCACCTGAAACGGGAATTTGTTTAACCAATTCCATTTTATCTAAATCCCAAACACTCACGACCATTTTGTCACAGTCGCCAAAGTTGGTACCAAATCCGAGTGTACGGCCATCCACTTTAACAGCTGAGCCGCCGCCAACGTGTGGTACACAACCAGCGGGTAATTTTTTGATGATTTTACGTTCTTTCAAATCAATGGCCGCCACGATGCTGTCATCGTAGGACGCAATCATCAATTTTTGTCCGCCATGCGTTAAAAATGCATCATGCAAATGACGGCCTACGTCGGTGATTTTGGTAACAGGAAAACCGTCCTTTAAATCCACCACCCAAACTTGACCTGCATTTTCAAGCGCAATCGCAAAAATATCCGCAAATGGCGTACCGATAATCATGCCTGAATCTGAAGACACCATTTTGCCATCGGGATCAACACCTTCAAGTTCAAAGGTTTTGAGTGGTTCAAGTGTATCAGCGTTTAAAATCACCGCGTTATGGGGAACAAATGAACCGGCCATAATGTATTTACCGTCGCGTGAAATGCCAATACCAGGACCATTCATCCCTGTTTTAATGCTACGCACGGCTTTCATTGAATACAAATCAATTTTGAAAATCTCAGCGGTATCGGTTTTGACATACGCCCAACGCGGGTTAGCAGGATTGAACTCAATAATATGCGCTGCTGTACCAGTAGGCACTTCACCAATTTCTTTGTGTGTTGAGCTGTTGATAAAAACCGCTTTCGAGCCTGTGCCACGGCCATATTTTCCACGCGCCGCTACACCGATGATATTGTCCATGCTGTCAATGTCATAAGTGGGTTTGCTTGGCAACGTGCTTTCGTCTTGAACGTAAACCTGCACCGATTTTTTCATGTCTTCAAGTGTCCAAGCAGGATTGGGTTGTTTTGGTGTCGATTGAAGATGTTTTACAAGGCCGCGAATATCGTCGTCAGAGAGTTTGCCATAAAACGGAGGCATCAGTGTGTCGAAACTACCTGTCATAATAATACTGCGCAATGCGGTTGGACTGCGCCCTTTGAGCGTATCGGCATTGATGGCAGGGGCAAGATAGCCGCCATGGTCTGCGCCATGACAACTTGCGCAGTTTTCTTGATAGAGTTGGTTTAAATGATGGGCGTCATCGCTCGCATTGACGCCAAGAGATAAAACGGTGAATACCGCCGTGGACAAAATTTTTGTTGTTATTTTCATGAGTTAATGGCCTCGGGTAAGAATGAAAGTCATAGTATAACGTGTTTTTAATTTATCGCATTCGAATCATAGCGAATCGATATTTTAATTGACAAGGAAAAAAGAATTTAATAGTATCGAATAGCTATAAGTAAGGTGGTTTTATATAGCAATCTCTTTATCGTTGAGCAAAATAAAAATAATAATTACTATGAGGTAATACACGATGTCTCAAGAAGAAATAGAAAAAAATGACCGTTTTTGGCTCTATGTAGGGGCGTTAGTATTGGCTTTATTAACGACACTTGCCATTGTGAAAAAAAGTGAGAGTGATAAGTTTGAGCCAATTAAACAGCAACTCGAAGAAGAAGCCGCTTTAATGAATATCCGCGTCTTAAATTAGTGGAGGGTGTGAGATGATATTACAAAAAATAGGTTTAGTATTAACGTTGCTGTTTTCATCAAGTACAGCAATGGCAACAGAATATGTTTATCGTGATTTAATGGCAAATACGCTGCCTTCACTGTGCATGGCAGAAAGTGCTGCGCAAGAAAATGCGCAAAAGCCTTATACTGTCGATAAATATAGCAAATTATTTTGTCAAAAACAGGGATATGGCTGGCATGTTGACCAAGTAAAAAATACAGGAAAGTTAATTTGCACAGATTGTAAAGGAGAATCAAGTAGTAAAAAACAATGTCATTTAGAAGATGTCACGGTGACTTGTAAACGAATCAAACCCGGATCTGTTGGAATGTTACCGGGGCAGAGTTAGTTTTTTAGTTCTGGTATTTATGCAAGTACAAGTACAAGAATGAGATATCGCAACATTCTTGTACTTGTTTTGTTTCTGGCGTAGATTTTTATGCTAATCTTTTAGGTATTATTCACATTTACAGGTATTGAAAAAACACATAATTATGGCAACGGATGTATATGCGTCAATTGAGCGAATGGTGGCATTGATTCGCTCCGAAGAAAGAAAAAAGTGTACAGAATTTGGATTACAACCTGTGCATTTTCAAATGTTAGATTATATTTCACGTTGCAACCGCTATAGCGACACACCTGCCGCACTCGCAAGTTACCTTGGTATGACGCGTGGTACTGTGTCACAAACACTGTTGTTACTAAGTCGCAAGGATCTCATTGAAAAACGAATCGATGCACAAGATAAGCGCATTGTGCATTTATGTCTACGTCCACAAGGCGAGATGATTCTCGATAATATTCGCTCAACCAACTTGTTTTCACAAGCCAATGATATTTTGAGTAAAACGGATGTATTAAGTCATGAGGATACATTTTTAAAAGCGTTACTCGCACTACAAAAAGCCAATCAATCAAAAACATTTGGTTTATGTCAAACCTGCAATTATTTCACGACCACCGACATAGGCTTTACCTGTGGCTTGACGCACCAATCACTCACGCAAAGTGACAGTGAAAAATTATGTCAAGAACATACGGTATAGTGTTATAAAACCGAAATGGTCAGCGCAAACACAAAAGCCACGATGAGAAAAAGTGTGAACAACGCTTTTTTGCTTAATTCTTCAAAAAGCTCTGTTTTTAACGCTTGTTTGCGATTGTCTGATTGCCAAATGTGCTTT
Source organism: Pseudomonadota bacterium (assembly GCA_039800705.1). Taxonomy (GTDB): domain Bacteria; phylum Pseudomonadota; class Gammaproteobacteria; order Methylococcales; family Methylomonadaceae; genus UBA10906. The sequence goes on along the minus strand of JBDLQG010000056.1, from coordinate 3,415 downwards.
AAACGTCCTTTCCAGCTTCTGCGCTGCGCAATAGCATCTTCTTGCGCCAAAATGTGTTCAATTTTTTCATTTAAGGATTTTTCTTGTGTCATGGTGGCGTCCCTATAAAAATTTAAAATAGGGATGAATCATAACACAATGACATCACCATTTTGGCAACATTGATGCCTAATTTTGATTCAATTTGCACGAAAGAAGTGGTTAAGCGTGGATTGATTTCAAGCACCAAACACGCTTGAGTGGTTTGAATCAAATCAATGCCAACATAACCCCATAAATCAGGAAATGCCTTAGCCACTTGCGTGGCTATTTTCTGATAATTGCCATTTTTATCCTCACGTTCATTCACTTGAATAGTTTTTAAATAAAAACACCGGTTTTGTATGTCAAAAACTTGTAAATTCACACATAGTAATACCGCATCGCCGTGCTCAAAAATGCAAGATAGGCTGAGTTTATCCCCGTCAATATGGGGCTGAATAATGAACTGTTTGTCTAAAGGAGGTAACGCTTTCCAATTTTCGGGTGACGTCATTAAAAAGGTATTTTCTGCGCCAGCCCCGTCTATAGGTTTAATAATCCATTCGCACGTTTCATCGTAATCATGGCTTTCGTTAAATAATTTAGTTGGTACAGTTGGAATCTGAGCAGCCTCAAGCTGTTTAAATGTATCAAATTTATTTGCCACTATTGCAACTGCGTGGGAAGGGGAGGTGAGTAATTTTTTTTTTGCTTTTTCAACGTAGCTACAAAATGTTTCTAAAATATGATCAAACTCGGGCGCAATCACCCAAACAGCGTCGACTTTTTGAATTTGTTTTCTAAAGTTTTCATGAAGCGTGATTGAATCATTTTGATTTATTACGCAAACGTCAATATTTTGCAACGTAGCAAAATTGCTTAACAGTGCCTTCACCATCATTCTCCCTTCACTTGCTAAACTTTCTGGCACATCGTCTGCCGAAAATCCACCTCCTGTGACATATTCAAAAATCAGCACGTTGAGTGGTGTTGATGGATTATTCGTTTTTGAGTGGCTGTGTTGTGAAGTCATAGGATAAGCAGCGTTGAAGAATTAAATTTTTTTAAAAAGTCAATTTATTGGCTTATTTTGCCTTTTATATTTTATAAGTATTTATTAAGTAATAATATTTTTTAATTGGCATTTATTATGCTTATATCATCATAACAGATGTAATGGAGCAACTTTTAGCCGTCATTTTTTTGCTTTTGCGGTCAATGTCTACAAACGCAATGTCGTGACGCAGCGCTAAAAACTTGCTTCTAAATTTTGAATTTTTATTTTTTAAATGCTTTTATTCTTTGAGGTTAGCATGGCACTCATTATCAATACTAACTTAGGCTCAATCAATGGTCAACGAAACTTAAATGGCACTACGCTTGCGCTTTCGACTGCGATGACACGTTTGTCATCTGGTATACGTGTAAATAATGCAAAAGATGATGCAGCGGGACTCGCTATTGCGGACAGAATGACCTCGCAGGTGCGGGGGATGAATGTAGCAGTGAGAAATGCAAATGATGGTATTTCGTTGACACAAACGGCTGAAGGGGCGCTTGGTTCACTTACAAGTACGCTGCAGCGTATGCGAGATTTAGCGGTGCAGTCATCGAGTAGTGCGAGTGTTTCAGCGTCGGATCGTGCAAAAATGGATACAGAGTTTAAAGCGCTCAATGATGAGTTGATGCGGGTTGTGCAAAACAGTGAGTTCAATGGTAAAAAGATATTAAATGGTGATTTGGCAAATGGATTGAGTATTCAAGTTGGTGCAAATTCTGACACAAACAGTCGTATTAGTGTTGCCGTGTCAAATATGGGGGCTATTTTATCGCCTGTGACAAAAACAACGCTCAATCCGGCTAATCAGCCCATTGATGCAGTTCTGGCATCGAGTATCGCGCTCAACGTGAATGAGGCAGGTGCTAATGCAGATTTAAAGGCCGCTGTGAATGCTGCAAAATTGGCTAACGCAGCGATAGTGGCAGCAAAGAAAGCTACTGAATCGCCAACGGATTTAGCATTGGCAAAATCTGCATCTCGTGCTAATACATTAGCAGCATCAGCCGTTGCATTATCCTCTTCCGTGACATTAGCAATGACTGCAGCCAATAAGAGTAAGTTTCATGTGTCGGAAGCTTTTTCAGATTCAGTTGTGATAGGGGATGCAGCTAATCAATCGACTAATGCTTCGGTCATTGCAGCCGATGCCGTCATTGCAAACAAGAGTGTGACAGATAGTGCGCAAGCAGCATCGCTACTTATTACGGCAAATCAATTGGCTGATGCCGCTAAAGTCAATATCGACGCATCAAATCAGAATATTTATGCTGAAATAATCAATAGATTAACTGGTGACTCAATTTATCAATCAGCGTCGAGTGAAAATGCGGATGGGACGCTGTCTATTGTGAGTCCGTTAAACGATGCGGTAAATAGAGCTTATCGTACGGGTAATACGTTTGGTGCAGATAGAGAAGCGCAAAAATCATTGTCAAGTTACGCGATAGCCAAAGCTTTGGCGGGTGCATCATTTGTGGACGATCCACTTAAAACAGCCTCATCAAATGAAACAGATAAATTATCGGTGGTTGCTACTAATCGACTCGTTGTTGAAGCATCCACGAAAGTAGATGGCGTTGCTGCGGATTATGCACTTTCTGCGATAAATTATATCGATAACGCAATTGCTGCTATTGATACTGAGCGTTCAAATTTGGGTTCAACACAAAATCGGTTCACAACAACCATTGCGAATTTACAAAATGGCGTTGAAAATCAATCTGCCGCAAAATCACGTATTATCGATGCAGATTTCGCTGTAGAGACCGCTAATTTTGCACGTGCGCAAATTTTGCAACAGGCAGGTGCAGCAATGCTTGCGCAGGCTAATCAAACAGGTCAAACCGTTATGACGTTACTGAGATAAGGGTTTTATAGTTAATTTTGAGTGCCAAAATGCCCTGTGATACTTATTAATATATAGCATGACTTTATAATTTAAGTGTTACAGGGCATTTATGTGTATCAATCCACGTCATTTTCTCTAGGTTACTAAAATTCATTGATAAAAAATTAAAGTAACAAAAAATTAAGCCGATAACTAAAACGAGTTTCGAATGTAAATGTAAAAACTTTTTAGATGTAAAAATTTTTTAGTAGTAGTTTATTTTAAATTAATTTTGAGCAATCCCGCTCAGAAGGCTTTTGGAGATAATATCATGGCACTTATAATCAACACCAACTTGAGTTCAATCAACGGTCAACGTAATTTGAGTTCTTCAGCGACAGCACTTTCAACTGCGATGACACGTTTGTCATCTGGTGTGCGTGTTAATAATGCAAAAGACGATGCAGCTGGCCTTGCTATTGCTGACAGAATGAACTCACAAATTC
>JBDLQG010000055.1:0-12597 GCA_039800705.1 Pseudomonadota bacterium | reverse complement strand
GCGTGCCACTCAATCGAAATAGTCGTGTCTAAATAGCGAAATACCGCATCAAACCAATCGCGCCCACACAGCACCATGGGCTCTCGAGTCAATAATTCTGCTGTCGCCTCTTGATTTGGTGAAATAATGGCTGCGGTAATATCGCCACTGCCAAGATCCTCATTTAGAAAAGGCGTAATATCAATGCCATGTTGCTTATCTGTCATCGCTTAAAACACATTACTATAACTGCTACGAACTTCTTTCAACTCAAGCGCAAGTTCACGACGTAGTTGAAAATCCCGACGCGTATGCGCAATATTGTATGGAATAAGCGGATTACGTTCATATTTAACTGCAGTGCGAATAATGCCAATCCACTGACGGTCATTATCTTCCATTTCTTTAAATCGATTACGAATGCGCTCTAATTCTTGATTGCAATAGGTTATAAAACCCGCAGCGTAAAAAACACTATTTTTCAAATAATCCTGTAGAGCTGCTAAATCACCGTTAATCTCTTCGACAACTTGCTCAAAATTATTAGGCTCAGGCGATTTATCAATATCTTTTGCTGGTGGCGCAACAGCTTCAGATAACACAGCATCAACGACTGCTTTTGCCGTGTTGCGTGAGCGTCCTGCTGGAACCGTTTTATTAATAGTTGCCCACAATCCATAACGCAAGTAATGCGTCAAACCACCTTCTTGTTTTGTTTTATCAGTACCTTGATAGAATGCTTCTAAGGTCTTAATTTCAGCAGCGCGTTCGGTAAGCAAACGATCACGCCCCTGCAATGGCTTTGCAATAAAAGCTTCAACGGCTACGCGCCCAAAACGTAAAAATAACACTTGAAATCCATGACGTATACGCGCTTGCTCAATACTTTCATCCAAATGCGAATGCAATAAATTACGACGGACATCTTCCGTTTCCCAAAGTAATGACTGCGTTTTTTGAACTATCTGGTCAATCAACGCCTGCAATGCTTGCGCGAGTTGGTCGGTTAATTCAGTTTCAAATTTTTTCTGAATTTCCCTAAACAATTCTTCACGAATTTTATAATTTCCTTCACGCGAGTCCGGCATTGAAATCGTACCGCCCGCTGTATAAATTCGTTTTAATTCTTCAGGTTGTGCGGTGATTAGGTTAGAAAGTAAGGCTTCAATTTTTTGATCGTATGCAGAGCGCAGTGCAGCGAGTTCTTCATGCTCAGCACCAATCGCATCAGCCTCTTTACGGCCTTGAATACTTTGTGCATACCACATGTCAAAATCTTTTTTAATACGTTGCCACTCACGCCCCCACCACTGATTAAAATCTTTGCCGAGCAAATCATCTTCTTGGCGATCATTTTCAGCAACGGTGCCGTAAATTGGCTCCAATTTTCCTAAAATGTCTGTCGCTAATTGACGGGTGTTATTCACGAGCGAATCACAGCGTTTTTGCAAAACACCTGTGCGTTCATTATCGATGTAAAAATTAACCGCATCCTTCAGGGCGTTCATGCCGTCGGGAATTCCCAACTTTTTCAATTTATTTTTGTCATCGGCGCTTTTTGACCGACGCAGGGTGTCGTCTGCTGGAATGCCAAATTCAACTAAATGTGACCGTGCACAAACAGGCAGTAAGCGACGCTCTGGCACCGAAGGCCAAAACGTTTTATGTTTTGCCAGCGTGTCCCGAAAATCAATTTGATCATCCATTGCATCGGCTTGCGTCAACACGACAAACACTTTATCCGATACACGCAAACTGGGGTCTTCTGCATCGGCAACCAGTAACATTTCTTTCTCTGGCCCAGTGATTGACGGCTGCTTCATTTCCTTAGCGTAAATAATAGCATCGCAATTACGCAAACGATCAACTGCCTGCTCAGCGTGCATTAAAATGCCTGAATTAAACCCCGGAACGTCATGAAAAATAATATCGCGGTCACTACGCAAACGCACTGTTTTGAGTTGAATACGCTTAATAGCAAGTGATTGAGCGCGGTTTTTAAAAACAGCGGATTGCAATAAATCGCTCACTTCACCAATATCTAAAAAACTTTGTTTAAATCCATTTTTAAGCTTCGTAAATTCATAAATGGCGTTAAGATTTTTTTCAGTATCGTTGTAATCTTCTTGAATTTCTTTTTTTTCTTTATCGCTAAGAAATTTACCTGCTAAGGCAAGTTGACGCTGCTGTTGCAATGTGGCGATTTCTTCTCGACTGTAATATTGAATTGATAGCAGTTGATCTTGCTCAGTTTGGGCTGACCAAATTTCCGTACTGGTAAATGTACAACGCTCACGCGCTGAAGGTAAAATTTCTTGCCCAAGCCATGCGTTAAGTAGCGCACTTTTACCTGCTTTTTCAAGCCCTATGACTGCTACTTCAAAACGATTTGCACGCAAACGCTCAAGTTGTCGATTTAAACGCGCATGTTCATTCTCGAGTTTTTGAAGCATCTCAGGCGAAATATCAACACCCGTTTTATTACTTAACGTAATAAGTTTATCTGATAACACCGAGGTTTTTTCTAAGCGTGTGAGTTGTTTTGCACAAGTTTCTAGCCAAGTTGCCATATTGTTCCCAAATGAAAATAAGTGTTAATAATGTGATGTCAAAGCAAAGGTTCAACCACCGAATTTAATTCACTTGCCGACAATTCCCCCATGTGTCGATAAATAATCATCCCCGCAGAATTTACCACAACCGTATAAGGAATTGCACTCATGATATTGCCCAATTTTTTTGCTAACGCAAATCCTGCCCAGTCACCTGCAATGAGCAAAGGATAATTCACACCCGTTTTTTCTTGAAAGACGCTCACTGCGGCAACATCATCAAGCGCAATACCAACAAATTGCACTTTTTCATTTCCATATCGAGATTGCAATGCCATAAAAGCAGGGATTTCTTTCAAGCACGATGGACACCACGTTGCCCAAAAATTAATCACCACAATTTTGCCTTGCCATTCACTCGATGAATGAAGTATTGCCGCCGAATCAGGAAAAGAAAACGCCGACAGTAACTGCGGCTCTTTTTCCATCTGCCATTGCGTATACATACGAACGCCCATGCCAGCAGTTAACGCAAGCAACCCGATAATAACTATCCACTGAGCCGTTTTCATCATGTTAAACAAGCTGCTTTAAACGATACACCAATTCTAACGCTTGCTTAGGCGATAGATCATCGGCACGCACATCTTCAAGTAAAGCCAATACAGGATTTTCAGCTTGTGACACAAACAAATCGATCTGATCTGAGCCGCGCTTAGCCTGTTGCTCACTGTATGCGTGCATTTCCAGTTCACCTAGTTTTGTTTTCGCTTTTTCAATAACGCAACGCGGAACGCCAGCAAGCGAGGCTACTTGCAATCCATAACTCTGACTGGCGGCACCCTCTTTGACAGCATGTAAAAAAATGATGGTATCGCCATGCTCTACTGCATCTAAATGCACATTATGAATGCTTCGATGCTGATCTGACAGCGCAGTTAATTCAAAATAATGCGTTGCAAATAACGTATACGCTTTCGTTTCTTTTGCTAAATAATCTGCGCATGCCCACGCTAAAGACAACCCATCAAACGTACTGGTTCCACGACCAATTTCGTCAATTAAAATCAAACTTTTGGTTGTCGCATTATGCAGAATATTTGCCGTTTCGGACATTTCCACCATAAAAGTTGAACGACCGCTACTCAAATCATCTGACGCGCCAATACGCGTGAAAATTTTATCAATTTCACCGCAAATAAAATTTTTGGCTGGGACATAACAACCAATATGCGCCATTAGTACCATTAAAGCGGTTTGACGCATAAATGTACTTTTTCCGCCCGCATTAGGCCCTGTAATAATCAACATACGACGCTGCGAGGAAAGTGCTAAATCATTTGGCACAAAAGGCGTCTTCGCAATTTGCTCAACCACTAAATGGCGCCCGCCTTCGATATGAATACCGGTTTTTTCCGTTAACGTTGGCTGTGTTAAATTTAAACCTTCTGCTCGCTGCGCAAAGCAACTCAATACGTCCAATTCAGCAAGCGCATCGGCACATTTTTGAAGTTGTGGTACAGAAAGTGAAACGATATCGAGTAACTGTTCGTAAAGAAACTTTTCGAATGTCAGTGCTTTTTCACGCGCACTGAGCACTTTATCTTCAAATAATTTGAGCTCTTCAGTGATGTAGCGCTCTGCACCTTTTAGCGTTTGTTTGCGTCGATAATGCGCTGGGATTTTTTCCGCATGTAAATGTGAGATTTCAATATAATAGCCATGAATACGATTGTAGCTGACTTTTAACGTATTAATCCCTGTTGCCGTGCGCTCGCGTTGCTCCATATCCAGTAAAAATTGGTCCGCGTTTTGACTTAAATTGCGTAATTCATCAAGTTCTTGATGATAACCACTCGCAATAACGCCCCCATCTCGAATCAATACGGGTGGATTATCAATCACTGCGCGATACAGTAATTCAACCGTATCGGGTTGCAGATCAATTTGTTGACTTAATTTTAATAATTGCGGGTTATCTTGTGCTGAAAGCAATTGCTGCAATGCTGGCAGTGCTGCAAGACTTTCACGCAGAACAATCAAATCTCTTGGACGCGCAGTTTTGAGTGCAATACGCGAACTAATTCGCTCAATATCACCAATATGACGCAACTGATTTTGTGTCTCTTGATAAAGTCGAAGATGAAGCAAACTCGCAATACTGGCATAACGATGCGCCAAAATCGATTGATTGCGCAAGGGGCGATTTAGCCAGCGACGCAAACAACGCCCCCCCATCGCGGTCACGGTACTGTCGAGCACACCAAAAAGTGTGTATTTCATTTCCCCAGAAGGATGTGTATCAAGCTCTAAATTTCGCCGACTGGCCGCATCAAGCAAAATACAATCATCACTGCTTTCAACACGAATACCTTGAATGTGCGGCAGTGCACTTTGCTGAGTATCTTTGATGTATTGCAACAAAGCACCCGCAGCAGCAACCGCAATGCGCAACTTTTCGCAACCAAAGCCGGTTAAATCCGTCGCTTTGAACTGAGCCAGTAAACGCTCACGCGCACTATCGGCTTCAAAATGCCATGCAGGACGACGACATAAACCATGACGTTGTTTTAAGGTTTGTGAAAGCGCAAAATCTTCACTAAATAATAATTCCGCTGGATTTAATCGCGCCACTTCGTTAATTAGCTCGTCTTCACTCTCCACTTGCTGAAGCAAAAAGCGTCCACTCGTCACATCTAAACTGGCTATACCGTATTGACCTTTAAGCCAGCAAATGGCAACAAGTAAATTATCTTGTCGCTCATCAAGTAGCGCATCATCGGTTACTGTAGCAGGCGTTACAATACGCACTACTTTTCTCTCAACGGGGCCTTTACTTGTTGCAGGATCGCCAATTTGCTCACAAAGCGCAACAGACTCCCCTGCTCTTAAAAGCTTGGCAATATACCCTTCAGCGGCGTGATGAGGAACGCCCGCCATCGGAATGGGCTCACCGTTTGATTGACCTCGACTAGTCAGCGTAATATTGAGCAGTTGCGCTGCTTTCTTTGCATCATCGAAAAATAACTCATAAAAATCGCCCATACGATAAAACACGAGCGTATCTGGATGCTCGGCTTTGACGCGCAAATACTGCTGCATCATGGGGGTATGGGATTTTTCTTGTGTCATCATTTATGCACAAAAGGCTTCGACGCTTGCCAAAATACCTTGAATATCAAGACCACATTGCGCCAAACATTCTTCGCGCGTACCTTGCTCAACAAAATAATCAGGCAACCCGAGATTCAAAACAGGCATCAAAATTTTATTTGCTTGCAGAAAATCGTTTATCGCGCTGCCGGCACCACCGGGTAACACATTTTCTTCTACCGTCACAAAGACGTCGTAGGTTTTTGCAAGCTCTAAGAGCAACGTTTCATCAATGGGTTTAATAAAACGCATATTAACCACAGTTGCGGAAAGTTGTTTACCAACAGCTAATGCAGGAATCACCATGCTACCCCACGCTAAAAAGGCAATTCGACTACCCGTATGTGCAATGCTTGCTTTACCAATGTCTAACGATGTCAGCGCACTATCAACGGCACTGCCCGCACCTTTACCGCGTGGGTAACGAACAGCCGCAGGACCGTTATATAAAAAGCCCGTCGTTAACATTTGACGACATTCATTTTCATCAGCAGGCGCCATTAACACCATATTGGGAATGCAACGCAAATAGCTATAATCAAAACTGCCCGCATGCGTTGGACCATCAGGCCCCACTAATCCAGCGCGATCGAGCGCAAAAAGAACATCTAAGTTTTGCAGGGCAACGTCATGAATTAGTTGATCATACGCCCGTTGCAAGAAGGTGGAATAAATCGCTACAACAGGTTTTGCTCCTTCACAAGCATGACCTGCCGCAAGCGTCACAGCGTGCTGCTCCGCGATGGCAACATCAAAATAGCGTTCAGGAAATTGCTGAGAAAACTTCACTAACCCAGAACCTTCTCGCATAGCTGGCGTAATCCCAAGTAACCGTGAATCTTGCGCCGCCATATCACACAGCCATTGTCCAAAGACTTCTGTATAGGTTGGATGTGACGGCGGTGCTTTAGGCAAATAATCGAGTTTATGATCAAAAGCAGGCACACCATGGTAACCAAGTGGATCTTTTTCAGCAGGGGCATAACCCTTGCCTTTTTTTGTCACAACATGTAAAAAACGAGGCCCTGAAATATGCTTTAAATTTTCCAACGTTGATACGAGCATATCAATATCGTGTCCATCAATAGGACCAATATAGTTAAATCCTAATTCTTCAAATAATGTTCCTGGTACGACCATACCTTTGATATGCTCTTCTGTGCGTCTTGCAAGCTCCCACATTGTCGGCATTTTACTAAGCACTTTTTTACTTTCTTCGCGCATAGACGAATAAAGGCGACTCGACAAAATTTTTGTCAAATAATTGCTCATTGCACCCACTGGTGGCGAAATAGACATATCATTATCGTTTAAAATAACGAGCAAATTAGCATCGATAGCGCCTGCATGATTCATCGCCTCATACGCCATACCACCCGTGATACTGCCATCACCAATAATGGCGACCATTTGACGATCTTCGCCTTTCAAACCAGCAGCAATAGCCATTCCGAGCGCCGCACTAATTGACGTACTTGAGTGACCTACACCAAACGCATCATGCTCGCTTTCGCTACGCGTTGGAAAGGCCGATACACCGTCTTTTGAGCGAATAGTGGTCATACGGGATTTGCGACCCGTCAAAATTTTATGGGGATACGCTTGATGCCCAACGTCCCAAACCAATTTATCACTAGGTGTATCAAAGACGTAGTGTAATGCAACCGTCAGTTCAACCGTTCCCAAACCCGCTGCAAAATGCCCGCCCGATACACTGACCGATTCAGTCAGGAAATTGCGCACTTCTTTACTAAGCGCTTTGAGTTGCTCTTTAGGAAGTTGCCTTACATCCGCTGGATCGTTGATATTATCGAGTAATGGGTATGGCGTTGAATGGGTCATAATGGTTTGAATTCCTTAAATGCGGCGACGTAATTGGCAGGGTAAATTATGAATTAGTGGTCACGTTGAATGATGTAAAGAGAAAGATTGCGCAGCAAATCCGCTTCCGCACCGAAATAAGCCAAATTTTCAATCGCTTTTTCGTGTAATTCTTGCGCTTTTTGTTTGGCTCCCAAGAGCCCAAGTAATGCAGGATAAGTGGGTTTATTATTATCTTTATCTTTACCTTGCGTTTTGCCTAATGTGGCTGTATCGCTTTCTTCATCGAGAATGTCATCTTTTACTTGGAAAGATAAACCAATACATTTTGCATAATTATCAAGTCGCTTAATCGCTTCTTCGTCGGCATTCTCTTTGGCAAGCGTTGCTAAAATGACACTCGCTCGAATTAATGCCCCCGTTTTGTGTATGTGCATATTCTCAAGTTCTGGCAACGTGAGCATTTTGCCTACCGATTCTAAATCAATAGCTTGACCACCCACCATACCAAGCGAGCCACTCGCTTTAGCAAGAGCGGTAATCATTTGCAAGCGATGTTGAGCGCTAACTTCAATACTTTTATCGTGCGCGAGTAATTCAAATGCGAATGCCTGCAGACCATCTCCAGCAAGAATAGCGGTTGCCTCGTCAAATGCAACATGACAAGTAGGCTTTCCACGTCGTAAATCATCATCATCCATCGCAGGCAAATCATCATGGATAAGTGAATAGACATGGATACATTCTACCGCACACGCAACCGCATCCAATGCGTTAGGTGAGATACCCAAAACATGGCCTGTTGCATACGTTAACATTGGACGCATACGCTTTCCGCCATTTAAAACACTGTAGCGCATAGCTTGATGCAATTTATTGGGTAGAATATTTTCATCGGGTAAACGTTGCGTTAATGCCGCTTCAACGCGTGTCTGACACGTTGCGAGATACGTTTTCAAATCCTGATTCATTAAATGTCTCCAAAGTTTAAACGCCGTTAATTAACAAAAAGGCAAGCGCTTAAAAATGACCTGCGGAAACGGCAATGATAATAAATCGAACATTATATAGGAATTTATCGTAATCGTGGATTGCCATCGCATTATAAAAACTAGCATGATGGGTCTATAAGGGTTATGGTTAGCATTTTTACTGTTAATTTCTCGCTCATGAAAAGCCTTTTCCCCTCTATTGAACCCTTCAATCATTTTTTTTTACAAACAACTACCCATTTAGTTTACGTTGAACAATGCGGCAATCCCAGCGGTGTGCCTATTATTTTTTTACACGGCGGCCCCTGCTCTGGATGTAAACCTGACCATCGTCGATTTTTTGATCCCGCGCATTATCACATTATTTTACTTGATCAACGCGGTAGCGGTCGTTCTTTGCCATTTGGTGAATTAGAAGACAATACGTTGCCACATTTAATTGCAGATATGGAAGCCATTCGCACACAACTCAACGTAGAAAATTGGATTTTATTTGGTGGATCTTGGGGCGCAACACTTGCTTTAGCGTACGCGCAAAAACATACCGACCGCGTTCGGGGTCTCATTTTACGGGGGAGTTTTTTGGCGAGACAACAAGACATGACGTGGTTTTCAAGTGAACATGGCGTTGCTTCTATCTATCCTGAAAGCTGGCAAGCCTTTGCAGCAAGTATTCCCCATGACGTGCGAACAGAGAATCTGTTAGATGATTTGATTAGCGTTTTATGGGGAAAAGATGAACTAGCCATTCGACGCACGGCAAAAGCGTGGCAATCATGGGGAGGGCAAGTCGCATTGGGAAATTTGTATCAAGAGAGTGATGAGCACCCATGCGAAAACACGATTAAGCAAGTGCGCATGGAACTCCATTATGCTAAACATCATTACTTTCTAAAGGAAAATGAATTACTCGACAATTGCGACAAATTAACGCATTTACCCATAACACTTATCCATGGTCGAGCCGATTTAATGTGCCCTATTGAATCCGCATGGAAACTGCATCAGGCTTTACCCCAAGCCAAATTTATTGCACTGCCCACGGCAGGACACATTGCCCAAGGCGATGAAATGATTGACGCGTTAATTAACGCTACGGAAGATTTTAAACGATTTTAAGCAAAAGATTCGGATTGCGACATTTTAGACGCAATCCGAAACACTCTTTGTTAGCCTAAGATTTTTTGTGCGGTCTTAAACGCATCACGGAAATCAAGATAAACAGGATGCTCTGTTTCAAGCATAGATACGAGCAAATCATGTTGTACGTGATATTTTACATCACCAACGGCTAGCGCTCCTACTGCAAAGGCATTGCAATTTTCAGCGTGAATTAAAGGAGCGCCATTATCTTCGCGTTTAACGCCTTCAATTCCTAGAGGTGGCACTGCATTGACATCACCAGCGACTTTGAGTTGAGTGAGTTCTTTTAGAACTTTTGCATTTAATACTTGAATACCCGCTTTAGCCGTACAAAAAATCAAATCCACATCACCAAGCACGTCGATTTTTTCTTTATCTGACCCAGCAACCGCTGCATGTAAATCACAACCAAAACGGCGGTTGTACTGCACACCCACTTCTTGGGCGGTTTCTAAATAAAGATGATCAACAATTGTTGTATGTGCGCCAGCTAATGAGGTGATAATCCCTGTTGCAATTCCAACTGGCCCCGTACCACCTAAAATCATCGCTTTGGAATCTTTCAGTTCTTTACCGTGCTTAACGCGCAATTCTTTCTCTACGCAAGCAACCAATGCCGCTGCCGTTGTGAATGCACCACTTGGATCAGCAAAAACTGAAATTGCAAACGGTGGAATCATAGCCTGCTTAGCCGCATTAAACATATCGATAGCTAAACCTAAATTACGCCCGCCAATAAATAAGCCGGTGCGTTTAACGCCTGCCATACTGCGGGAAAAAATAGCATCTTGCGTTAAACCATGAACACTTTCTAATTTAACATTGTTATAGGGCATTAAAACATCAAAGCCAGCATCTAACGCCATGTTAATATCAAAAGGACTATTATTTGGCATCGGATCGAGCATATGCAGAATACTGCGTTTCATATATTAGTTCCTTTTCTTGCTAAGGTTGGGCGATTCTTATTTTGCATGAGTTGATTTGATATATTCTCTCGCCACATCAAAAGCATGCTCAAAATGTAAATACAATGGTTTGTCACTTTGTATCATACGTTTTAATAATAAATTCTGAGTCTGATATTTTACATTGCCAATAGCCAATGCACCAACCCCCACAGCACCGTTAGCCGAACCTTCAATTAACACACCATCGTCCATTGCACTAATACCAGCGATACCCGCAGGCGGCACAGCATTTACATCGGCAGCCACTTTAAGTTGTGGCGCACTTGCAATCAATTCAGCACTAAGCAATTCAATACCCGCAGCGCCAGTGGCAAAAACAATATCCGTCTCTTTAATATATTGCGCTTTATCCGCATCTGCACCCGCTTGAATATTGGTTTTTCCTTCGCCAAATTCGTTATTGCATAAATCGGCGGTGTGCTGAGCTTTTTCTAATTGACGACCAATAATACGCACATTTGCACCCGCTTTCGCAGCAATAACGGCTGCAGCTTGCCCGACAGGTCCCGTTCCAGCTAAGGCTAAAATATTTTTGCCTTCTAATGTGGTGTTAAATTTTGTCAATAAATGGTATTCAACGGCAGCTACCATAGCAGCAGCTGTTGTAAACGCACCGCTAGGATCAGCAAAAACCGATACTTCAAAAGGTGGAATCATTGAACGTTTCGCAATTTTCAACATATCCATGGCTTGTTTTGTATCTCGCCCACCAATGAAAATACTAGTACGTTTCAAATTTTTTGCGCTACGTGAAAAAATAGCATCCTGCACTAAACCCTGTACTTCACTGGCCTCAATGTTGGTGTAAGACATCGCAGAAACCCAGCCCGCATCCATTGCCATATTAACATCAAATGGACTTAAATTTTTTGCAGTGGTTAACATGTGCAGGATAAACGGCTTTTCCATAAAAACTCCTTTGTTTAATTTGTTAGGATACCAGTATAAAAGAAAAATGCAGTGATTAAAAATATCACATGATTTTCCTTGTTTATACCCAATTAAATATAATAAAAAACCCGCTAAGTTCAACACTTGCGGGCTTTTTTCGCATTGTTTATAGCTAACTATTATCAATACCTTATAATGCTACAATGATCAGAATTGAATAAAGCAACAAGCTTTGTTTATATTAAACTAAAACATTGTTCAACGATGTTGCCGAACCGACGAGGTGAGTGCAATTCTAGAATGTGAACATATCGATTCTTCAATTCATATCAAAAAGATTAATATAAAAGATAAACTTAGTGTTTATGGTTTATTACACACCATACAAAAAATTCACTTAATATAACTCAACGAACGACAATATAAGTTAATTTTAATATATTTTCATCAATATTACTTCAAATAATCTTTATGCAAAAAAATAGGGGCTGGTCTCTTTTGATTCAATCCATCATTAAACCGAGGCGTGGTTTCATACAGTAATCGTTCAGGTGAGATGACACCTAAGTCCAATAATAATTTAGGCGACTCATGACTTTTCCTTCCGACATTCCGCCACCCCACTGATTTTAGATGGCATGATTTACGTCATACTTGGGCGAGTTGGGATGCTCAAAGTGGAACACCACTACATGTTCTTCAAGAATTGGGCGGATGGTCAAATGGTGATATGGTAAAAAGATACGCTCATTTATCACATCAACAACTTGGCAATTATGCCAGTAATGTCAAACTTTCGTCATACCAGCAAAATATCGATGATGACAAAACACGTCGCAGAGCTTGATTTACATGGAGCCAATGACGGGAGTCGAACCTGCGACCTACTGATTACGAATCGGCAATTGATGTAATTTAATGAAACATTGTGCATCGTTATGAAACATCTAACATATTGATAATTATATCAATATAACAAAAATTATGTTTCATTTTGTTTCTCTAAATACTATACTGTTTCTGTCATTTTGTTACCTATGTGTTACCTAAAATTTGTTACTTAATTCTTATCGCCAAACTAATTTCCAATAATTC
>JBDLQG010000054.1:0-12671 GCA_039800705.1 Pseudomonadota bacterium | reverse complement strand
TTTTTGTACCGATAAAACCCTTGCTGAAGATGCAAAGAAAATATTTAGCAGTTTAGCAATACCTACCGTTTATGTGCCCGGTGATAATGAATGGACAGATTGTCATCGCATTAATAACGACAATTACAACAGTTTGGAGCGTCTTGATTTTCTGCGTAAAAACATGTTTAACACCAACATGAGTTTTGGTGCAAAACCCTTTACTCTTACTCGCCAAGGAAGTCCTAGCGCAATATATTCAGAAAACAGTCGCTGGACAAAAGGAAATGTTGTGTTCATGACATTAAATATTCCTGGAAGCAATAACAATAAAGTGAACCCTGCAGACTGCATCAGCACAAAGAGTAAACGCACACAGACTGATTGCGATGCAGACAACGCAGAATATTTAGCTCGTGATAAAGCTAACATTGATTTTATGAAAGAATCGTTTCAAACAGCTAAAGATGGCACTGCTGCTGGCGTTATGATTGTTATACAAGGCGATCCTGTATTTGATTTTCCTGAAACAGAAACGGTAGACGAAAGAACGACAGCTTCTTCGACGCTAGCTGCACATGATGGTTATGATAACTTTCTTGCGGCGTTGTTTGCCGAAACGAAAGCGTTTGCAGGTCAAGTGGTCTTAGTGCATGGAGATTCACATTTCTACAAAGTCGACAAACCTATGATGCTGCAATCAATCAAACGAGAAGACATGGTAAAGAATTTTACCCGTGTGGAAACCTTTGGTAGTCCAAGCAATCACTGGATAAAAGTTACTGTTACACCATCAAACGCAAATGTATTTACGTTTGAACCGGTGATAGTCAAAGGCAACTAAGTTTTAACAAAAGCCTTTGCAGCTAAAAATACAGTATATATGCAAAGGTTTTTTCAACTTATTCATTATTGTGGAGTCAGTCAACATGAACAAACATTTCACATCACTAAGTTTTGCTATACTAGCGCTATTTGCAAGCGGCTGGATTTTTCTTGTTGCATCAGCCGCATCGAAAAAATTAAGCATTGCGCTTAAATATTATTTTCTCTACGGCTAATTTGTGGGTGAGAACAATTTAATTATTCATGTGAAATCGCTGTTATTTCGTCCACACGTTTTGCATTTAACGTGCCCGTAATATAGCGATTTTTCTTCTTGGGAGCGATCTTATCAATTTCAACCATTATCAAACCATCAACACAGTTATTGAAATCTGGATCAACATTAAAATCAATAAAATGACAGCCATCGTCAATACATAACTCGACATATTGCTTATAAAGTACAGGTACCTTGACACCCAATTTCTTTAATTCACTATTGAGTATTTTAACACTGGTGGAATAATCTGCATTGAATTCCGTTTCAGCAAATTGTTTATTCGTATCTGAAACAATAAAAGGCTGCCTTGCATTCGCAGGAAAAAAATCTGAGCTAAATTGCTTGCGATAAAAACTAATAATCAATTCTTTGGCTAATTGCGGATAAGCATGACTCATACTGACACAACCAAATAAATATTTCACGTCCGGTTGACCTCGCAAATACGCGCCAATACCATACCAGAGATAATCTAAACTGCGTTGCCCCCAGTAGCGTGGTTGCACAAAACTTCGCCCAAGCTCAATACTATCGGGCAGATACGAGGCAAAGTGACCTTGCAAATCAAATAACGTGTGCGTATAAAAGCCTTCAACACCATATCTTTCCATAATGTGTGCGCCTTCGCCAATACGATACGCGCCCACAATTTCTAAATCGTTATCATCCCAAAGCACGATATGACGATAATATAAATCAAACTTATCCATATCTAACGCAAACCCCGTGCCTTCTTCAACGGTTCTAAACGTCAATTCGCGCAAACGGGCAATTTCAGCCATAACAGGGCAATCATGTGCAAAATCGTAAAGAAAAATCTTTTTGCCATCGCTTGTTTCACCCAGCAAAATAGACTGATAAAGTGCTTTTTTAATCACTTTAGAATTTGCGGGGTGAACTAACGTGGACACCGTTTCAAATAACGGTTTCTGGTTTTTTTTAGCTAAATTTAGAACGTGCTTACGAAAACGCTTACACAGCTGTTTATTCCCCTCTTCGCTGTCTAAAAAAGCGGTACAAGGAATCGATTTTCCCACGTTAAACTGAATGGTTTGATTGCGTTTATTAAACATTTCTTGCACGAGCAGCAAGGTGCCAAGCGGCTTATAAAGTGTCGATAAACTGTAAAAAAGCGCTGAATTTTTCGCTTTAATGTGAATGGGCAAAATGGGGCTTTGTGATTTACGCGCGAGCTTGAGAAAACCGCTTTGCCATTTTCCATCTCTCACGCCAGTTGGTGTAATACGCGATACTTCACCTGCTGGAAAAATAATAATTGCTTCTTCATTATCGAGCGCGGTGCGCATTTGCGTATAGGTATCTTTAAATCTCTTTTTATCTGAGAAAACGTCAACGGGGAAAAATAATGATTCAAGTGGTTTCATATTACTTAGCAGCGTATTCGCAACAATACGCACATCTGGACGCACAGAACGTATCAGCTTAATTAACGCCAACCCATCAAGTGTACCAATAGGATGATTTGCCACAATAATGAGTCGCCCCTGCGCGGGAATATTACCAAATGAGTCATTATCGATTTGATAAGTGAATTTGAAATACGTCAGCAGTTTATCGAGAAAAGCAAAACCACGTAAATGTTGATTTTTTGCAATGACGTCATTGAAATCATCTTCATGAATTAAACTTTTCAATAACTTGATGACAAGTTTATTTTCTTTTCCCAATTTCACATTAGGGTACATTTCTTCAAATAGGCTTTTTGCGTCAATCATCGTTGAATTTATTCACTTTATTTATTTTGTATCTTCGATTATAAGCGCGAAATATGTCAATATTGTGACAAAAAAATGGCGTGGTTTAACGCTAGACAAAAGATTTTTTTCATGTTTTATTAAAAATAGTTTTACGCCTTTTTACTTTTATTTGTAGCATTTCTATGACAATTTCTACTTACAAAACAATATGGATTTCAGATTTACACATTGGCTCAACCCAATGCCAAGCGGATATGTTGCTTGATTTTTTGAAATATAACGACAGCGAAAAACTGTATTTAGTGGGCGATATTATTGATTTTTGGTCGCTGTCAAAAAAAATGTATTGGCCGCGCGATCACAACACCATTATTCAAAAAATTCTGCGCAAAGCCCGCCAAGGGACGCAAATCATTTATGTTCCCGGTAATCACGATGAAAATATACGCGATTATGACCATTATGTATTTGGCGATATTGTGGTGAAAAATTCAGATATACACACCACCGCCAATGGGAAAAAATTTCTCATTGTGCATGGCGATGAATATGACGCTATTGCCATCAATCATCAATGGCTCGCTAAAATTGGCAGCGTGGGTTATGACTGGCTGATTAGATTAAATCAATTTCTGCGCATTTTTCGACGTCTATTTGGTATTCAATCGCATTTCTCGCTCGCAGCTTTTGTGAAATTCAAAGTCAAAAACGTGGTGCAATTTATTTCAAAATATGAAGAAAGTATTGTGCATACGCTCAAAAATGAACAACTTGATGGCGTGATTTGTGGACATATTCACCATGCCGAAATTAAGCATATTGATGGCTTTCTGTATGTGAATACAGGCGATTTTGTGGAAAGTTGCACCGCCATTGTGGAACACTTTGACGGTGAACTGGAATTGATTAAATGGGTAAAATACGCCCCTGCCCTCGAAAAAATCGAGGACAGTATGACGGACTAAATATTAATGGGCGATATGTACAATATCCACTTTATCCCAAACAGCTTCGATAAAATCTGCATCCATCTCAGGCATGCCGCCCTGTATCCATTGCGTTAAAATTCGCGCTGTATTGGGATAGGTCACGTGCACAGATTGATTGTAATGCAGCCAATGTTCAATAACGTTAATATCAAGGTCATTCATAATGTGTGCGTAACCGAGTTGTTTGAGTGCCGCCGCGTTGGAGGTTTGCTCCATTTGTGCGTGTAAGGGTTTCACTAAAATTTTCTTTCCTAATTGAAGCGCTTCACTCACAAGGGCAAAGCCCGCATTGCAAATCACGCCACCACAATCATGCAAATCTTTTTGAAATTGCTCAATGCACATGGGTGAAAACGTAATATGTGCAAATTTAGATTCAATGGGGTGCGGCGTGGAAATATGAAATTGAAAATTCTCAAACGGGGCGAGCAAATTCACCACATCGTGTTGATCTTCAAAAGGCAAATACACAATAATTTTTGTTTTAACTGCGTCATGTGATAAATCAAGACCTTCCATAATGGGCGGAAAAATAGGCTGCCCAAAGTGATGCCAATGCAAACCAATCGCTTTATCGGCGGGTGCGAAATGTTTCATGACAAGATCTGCAATCGGATCTGACCCTTCACGCGGAATAGTATGATGATAAGCATATTGATTACCAATCCCTAAAAGGGGCTTATTTTGCTTTTTAGCCGCCCATGCGCTAACAGGTTCAAAGTCTGTAATCACTAAGTCATAGCCACTTAAATCAAGTTTTTTTACATCAGCAAAAAAGGTTTTGAATTTCGCATCAAAAGCGGTTTTAAGATAATCCACTTTGCCATGATTTGAGATAAAGGTTAATCCCGTTCGTAATTGATAATCTTTAAACACATCCATATCAAAATAGCCATCTGCCGCACGTCCTGAAAATAAAAACGTGGTTTCGATACCTGCTAAATCCAACTCTTTTGCCATCATACGCGCCCGCGCAATATGACCATTTCCTGTACCTTGAACACCATAAAAAATTTTCATTATTTTCTCTTTTAAAACGATAAAAAATTGGGTGAATGACCGTTTTTTAGGGTAAAGATTTTCTATGTCAGAAATATGTCAATTTGATGTTTTTTCGATGACAACGCGCCAATCTTTATTCTGTCATCATGTTGTCAAAATGGGGATGTAGAGTTTAGGTATTATGAAAAAAAATAAACCTAAAAAACACAAATTACGTTTGCGGCACTTGACGCTCGATGACTATGACAACCTAGCCGTGCTAATGGAACACGTCTACGATAATCTGGGTGGTGCGTGGAAAAAAGAGCAGTATATTTCGCAAATCACCCGTTTCCCTCAAGGGCAAATTGTCATTGAGGATAATGGCGTTTTAGTGGCTGCGGCGCTTAGTATGGTCGTGGATTATTACCGTTTTGGTGATGTGCATACTTATGCGCAAATCACTGGTGAAGGCTACTTGACTAATCACGATCCTGAAGGTGATACACTGTATGGCGTTGATATTTTTGTTCATCCAAAATATCGCGGTTTGCGTCTTGGTCGTCGACTATACGATGCGCGTAAAGAATTGTGCCGCAACTTAAATTTACGTCGATTTATCGCTGGTGGACGCATTCCCGGTTACGGAAAATATGCCGACAATTTAACGCCTGTTCGCTATATTGAAGAAGTCAAAAACCGTGAAATTTTCGATCCGGTTCTGTCGTTTCAACTCGCTAACGGCTTTCATGTTCGCAAATTATTGACTAATTATTTACCCATCGACAAAGAGTCACGCGGTTTTGCCACTTTACTTGAATGGGTCAATTTAGATTATGTCGATGAAAAACCCAATATTGGTGGTGCCAAAAGTATCGTGCGCCTAGGCGTTGTTCAATGGCAAATGCGCACACTTACCAGCGTGGATGAACTGTTAAAACATGCTGAATTTTTTATTGATGCGCTGGCCGGCTATCATGCCGATTTTGTGCTGTTTCCCGAATACATGAGCGCACCGCTTATGGGATTGTTTAACGATAAACATCCGCCTGATGCCATTCGTGCTTTAGCGGGATTTAGCCGCGATATTCGCAACGGTCTGCTTGAAATGGCGATGTCGTATAACGTCAATATTATCGCTGGCTCCTTACCTGAATACAGCAATCATGAACTTTACAACGTATCGTGGCTACTGCGTCGTGATGGAACATTTGAAGCGCAGTATAAAATTCATGTCACCAATGATGAAGTAAGTTGCTGGGGCGTTAAAGGCGGTGATGCGCTTAAAGTGTTTGATACTGATTGCGGCAAAATTGCGGTGTTAGTCTGTTTTGATTCAGAGTTTCCCGAACTTGCGCGTTTAGCGGTGATGCAGGGCGCTAAAATTTTATTTGTGCCTTTTTGGACAGATACTAAAAATGCGTATTTACGCGTGCGCTGCTGCTCTCAAGCCAGAGCGATTGAAAACGAATGCTTTGTTGCCATTACCGGTAGCGTTGGTAATTTACCGCATGCAGAAAATATGGATATTCAATACGCTCAAGCTGCTATTTTCAGTCCAAGTGATTTTTCATTTCCACATGATGCCCTGCTCGCTGAAGCGACGCCAAATACTGAAATGACCTTGATTGCCGATGTCAATTTAGATTTACTCAAGCAAGTGCGCTCGCGTGGTGCAGCGCAAAATTTACTGCGTCGTCGTGAAGATTTGTATAAGTTGGACTGGATTTAAATTTAGATAAAATGTTAAAAAAACAACCTCCATCATCATGCAAAGGGGTTAGCGCACCGATTTCTTCGTGACAAAATAATTAAAGGGCGAACAACTTTATTTCCTGTTTGCTCTTAAAATTCATCCTCTTTTAACAAATCCTCTCTACTATCAACGTGTTTAATTATTGAAAATAAATAAAACACACATAATCCCGCTTTTTTAGTTGTGTCACTGCCAAAAATCGCGTATTTTCTTTAAAATACAGCATCATTGTTTTTGCCTTTCATGCAAAAACAACTTCAGGAGAATTTTCAATGCACATTTTAGTAAGTAATGATGACGGCTATTTAGCAGAAGGCTTAATTGCACTTGCAACTGCTTTAAGTGAGCACGCCACCATTTCTGTTGTCGCGCCTGATAAAAATCGCAGCGCGGCAAGTAATTCATTAACTTTAGACATGCCACTTCGCGCCACATTAGCGCATAACGGTTTCATGAAAGTCGATGGAACACCAACAGATTGTGTGCATTTAGCCATTACTGGATTACTTGACAATGAGCCCGACATGGTTTTTGCGGGCATTAATCACGGCGCGAACTTAGGTGACGATGTGCTGTATTCAGGTACCGTTGCCGCTGCCACAGAAGGCCGATTCCTCGGTTTACCCGCTGTTGCCATGTCACTTGTAGGCGATCATCCTTCGCATTTTGATACCGCTGCGCAAGTGGCTGTGATTTTACTCAAGCAAATTCTGTCCAATCCACTGCCCGACAATACGATTTTAAATGTAAACGTGCCTGATGTACCTTTTAGTGAATTAAAAGGATTTAAAGCCTGCCGTTTAGGTCAGCGCCACAAATCTGAACCGATTATTTCAAGTGAAGATCAACGTGGGCGGCGTATTTACTGGGTAGGCGCTGCCGGTGCAGAGCAAGATGCAGGTGAAGGGACGGATTTTTACGCCATTAATAACGGCTATGTTTCTGTTACCCCACTTCAGCTTGATTTAACATGGTATGAGCGCATAGACACCTTAACGAATTGGCTACCTAAGGCTGTATTATGATGCAACGCCATCTTCAAGGCGTAGGCATGACCTCGCAACGCACCCGCGATCGCATGATTCATCGACTGTCCGAACAAGGTATTACCGATAAGCGTATTTTAGACATTATGCGTACAACACCGCGTCATATTTTTATTGATGAAGCCCTCGCCTCACGCGCGTATGAAGATACGGCTTTGCCTATCGGCTACAATCAAACTATCTCGCAACCTTATATTGTTGCAAGAATGACCGAGTTATTATTTGAAAATAAAACATCGTTGAGTCATGTTCTGGAAATTGGAACGGGATGCGGTTACCAAACCGCGATTTTAGCGCAATTAGCCGATAACGTGTATTCCGTTGAACGACTTTTACCTCTGCAACGAAAAGCCAAAGTACATACGGAATTATTAAAATTAAAAAACATTCGCTATATGCACAGCGATGGCGGTTGGGGATGGGAGAACTATGCACCTTATGAAGGTATTTTAGTGGCCGCAGCACCCCATGAAGTTCCTCAAGCGTTGCTAGACCAATTAGCAATAGGTGGCGTCATAATTATTCCTGTCGTGAATCAAGAAGACGGCACACAATCACTAAAACGTATTACACGCACAGAAGGCAGCTTTCAAGTTGAAGAATTAGAGCCCGTGAGTTTTGTACCTTTTTTAACAGGGAAAGAATAGTTATGTTTCAATCACTTTATGACAAAACCTTGAATTGGGCGCGTCATAAACACGCGACACGTTATTTAAGTTTTGTGAGTTTTGCCGATTCCTCTTTTTTCCCTATCACACCACTGGTGATGCTTGTTCCGATGGTTCTTGCGCAACCTAGCAAAGCGTTGTCTTTTGCGCTACGCACGACGCTTTTTTCAGCGCTGGGTGCGGTGCTTGGTTACAGTATTGGCTATTTTTTATTTGAAGCCATTTCCCCGTGGCTCGAAACAACGCATTATTGGGCAGACTACCTCTCTGCCAAACGTTGGGTCGAAGAATGGGGCATTTGGGCTGTGTTAATTGGCGGTTTTCTGCCCATTCCTTACAAAATTTTCACTATTGCAGCGGGTTCACTAAGCATGAGCTTACCGTTGTTTTTACTTGTATCAACGTTTGGTCGAGGCACACGATTTTGTGTAGTCGCTTTTTTATTAAAATTTGGCGGAGAAAAACTCGAAACTAAGTTGCGTCAGTATATCAATGAAATTGGATGGGGCGCGGTGGTGCTTTTATTACTTGCTTCTTTCTATCATTTTTTTAAAGGGTAAAAACGAAATGAAACGTTTTTTTTCACTCGCCATCACGTTAATGAATCAACTCACCTATACACAAAAATTTTTGGTGTTATTGTTGATTTATCTGCCCGCTACTGGCGTGATGTTTATAAGTTTGAACTCAAACTTCTCGCAAATCATTGAGGCAACACAGATTGAGCTGCAAGGCGTGAGCGTCATTAAACCTTTAACGCAAACCATGCAGCATATTCATCAACACTTAAGCGCAACAACGCTTGTGCATGATGATTTTATGCACCATGAAGAAATTAAAATTGAGAAAGCATTAGGCGAAAAAATTGCACTTGTGGAAACACGCCTCCCCACTGATTCACTACTCAACCACAATGGACTTCAAGTAAACAAAGAATGGCGTAATGTGAAGACAGACTGGCACGGTTTATCCGTTAAAACAGGTCAATGGTCAGTCAATCAAAATTTTGCCGCGCACGTTCAACTGCTCGATAAACTGCAACAATTCAAAGAAAGTGTCGCAGATTATTATAATTTAAGCGTTGAAACAGATAAAACCACCCATTATCTCACTGATATCATTATCAATAAATTGCCCGATGTACTTGAAAAACTTGAACAACTTCAAGCGCTCAGCGCAGGTGCCTTAATTACGCAGCAGTTGACCACAACACAAGAAGATGACATTTTAGTGTCCATGGCAAAATTAACGCAAAGCGTGAAATCACTGGATTTAAATTTTGAAAAAATTGGGCAAATCAACACCACCCAACAAACGATTATGTCCGGTATCGCAAAAGACGTATTGAAATGCACTATTCAAATTACAAACGTCGTGCAAAGTGACATTTTATCGAAAAAATTCCAAACATCACCGAGCGATTTTTATGCACTCAACACGCAAGCCATTGATAAAATTTACGCAAAAAACTATGAAACGCTATTGCCCACATTAGAATTATTGCTGGAAAAACGCATTGAAGATACCCAACAATCTCGCCTGTTAACAATTGGCATGGCGTGTTTCTTGTTTTTAATTGCGCAATATTTTTTCATCGGAATTTATTTTGCCACGATAGAAAGTATTCGCTCACTCGTGAAATCAGCACAACGTATTGCTGATGGTGATTTATCTGAGCGTATTACCCTAAAAACACAAGATGAACTGAGTTTAGTGGCTGAAAATTTCAATGAAATGGCGGGGAGTTTTCAATATTTATTAGCTATTTCTGAAGAAAATCAACAACAATTAAACAAAAGCGAACAAAATTTGCGCACCTTAATTAAAACCATTCCTGATTTGATTTGGCTAAAAGATAAAGAAGGCGTCTATATCACCTGCAACACGACCTTTGAATCATACATGGGCGTAAAGGAAAGCGAACTTATTGGCAAAACAGATTATGATTTTTTCAATCACACGCTTGCCGACACAATTTCCTCTCACGATCAATCAGTGATGCAATCGGGTGAAATGTGCATTACGGAAAACAGCGTATCCTTTAGAAATGACGACCATCATGCTTATTTAGAAACAATCAAATCCCCGTTGCGTGATATGAATGGTGATATTGTTGGCGTATTAGGGGTATCACGCGATATTAGTCGCCGCAAAAAATATGAAAATGAATTACGCAAATTTTCACTCGCTGTTGAGCAAAATCCCTGCGCGATTATGATCACTGATTTAGAAGGCAACATCGAATACGCCAATGCAACCTATGTTGACAATAGTGGATACACAATTGATGAAATTATTGGAAAAAAATCGACTATTTTAAAATCCGGTAAAAATGAACCTGATACCATCAAAGAACTGTGGAGCACCATTTTAAGTGGTGAAACATGGAAAGGCGAACTCATTAACCGCCGCAAAGATGGCAGCGAATATATTGATTTAACGTTAATTACGCCTGTTCGCCAACCTAATGGTGAAGTGAGTCATTATCTTGCCATTAAAGAAGATATTACAGAACGCAAAATCATTGAAGAAGAAAATCGAAACTTAGCGTTTTCAGATCCACTGACGGGTTTATCAAATCGCAGAAAATTACTTGAACGCCTAAAACACACCCTCGCTCGCTGTCAGCGCGAAGATACGCAAATTGCGGTATTGATGATGGATCTCGATCGATTCAAGGCCGTCAATGATACGCTAGGGCATTTAGCTGGCGATGAACTGCTCAAACAGGTCGCACAGCGCATTACAGCACGACTTCGCACAACGGATATGGTCGCGCGTTTAGGCGGTGATGAATTTGTCGTGTTACTTGAAGATATCACCCATGAAGAAGACGCAGCACGTATTGCGACAGAGATTGTGCACGATTTAACCATGCCATTCCAGTTAGGACAAAATAGTGACGTTCGCATTGGGGCAAGTATTGGCATTGCGCTTTATCCGCAACATGGTAACACCTCTGCTGCGTTAATGGATAACGCCGATATTGCGCTTTACCAAGCAAAAGATAATGGTCGCGGCTGTTTTGCGTATTTTTCTGAAAGTTTAACGCTCGCTGCACGTGAGCGTTTGGACTTGGAGTCACGTCTGCGTCGAGGAATCGAACAAGGTGAATTGCGCGTTTTCTATCAAGCGCAAGTGGATATGGTAAGCGGTGAAATTATTGGTGCTGAAGCACTCGTTCGCTGGCAAGAACCCAATGAAGGTTTAATTCCGCCCTATAAATTCATTAGTATTGCAGAAGAAACGGGGTTAATCATGCGTATTGGTGAATGGGTGCTGCGTGAAGTCTGCCGCCAAGGCAAAGAATGGCTAGATGCCGGTTTTGCACCCATTCGCTTAGCCGTTAACGTATCGCCTGCGCAATTTAAACACTGTGATATGCTTGAGCTGATTACGTCCGTACTAGCAGAAACGAATTATCCAGCAGAACAGTTAGAAATTGAATTAACAGAAAGCGGGTTGATGGAGCATCAAGAAGTCGTGATTGATATTCTCGGTAAATTGCGTGATCTTGGCATCCATTTAGCCATTGATGATTTTGGCACTGGCTACTCGTCATTGGCGTATT
Organism: Pseudomonadota bacterium; assembly: GCA_039800705.1. Classification (GTDB taxonomy): domain Bacteria; phylum Pseudomonadota; class Gammaproteobacteria; order Methylococcales; family Methylomonadaceae; genus UBA10906. The sequence goes on along the minus strand of JBDLQG010000054.1, from coordinate 858 downwards.
TAAAACGCTTCCCGATGAATGTGCTAAAAATCGATAAAAGCTTTATCGATGATATCCCCTATTCTGCAGACGACATGGCCATTGCATCTGCAATTATTTCAATGGGGCAAACGCTCGGATTTAAAGTACTAGCTGAAGGCGTGGAAACGCCTGAACAACTCGATTTTCTCACGCAAAAAGGCTGCGATATTTACCAAGGCTACATTACCAGCAAGCCTATTCCAGCCGCTGATTTTTTACAATTCCGCCTTAATGCCATAACCCCCCATTCTGCTTAACATACTCACAAGACTTGAGTGTGTGATTGATTACACGCTCAAGTTTAGCACCTCTCGTTACCTTCCATGCGTTTAAGAACGCAACAACTGCCGTAAATTCGACAATAAAATGTATTTTTTTAAAAAAATTGTCACATTTAGTGTCATTTTACCCACTAAACTGTAGATAATACCCATCACATGAGTAAAAACTTCTATACCTATCATTAGTAGGATATAACCCATTTAACCATGTGGCATAAAATCAAAAAACAATTATGATATTACGCTATTTGTTGTTCATTTTTCTCAACAGAAAAATTGCATACAATAATTTTTAATACCCGCAATAAAAATTTTCGGCGTCTTTGGCATCAATGTGATGAATACGATAGACACAACATAACCCCCTTCATTGTTAGTCGTATTTTATTAACAGTATTTTTTAACAATCGATTAAATAACGATAAAAAATGACACTTAGGATTAGCCACGTAAAAAATAAAAATAACCTTAAAAATAAAATACTTACATTATATCAATTAGTTTACATCAGCAAGGCCGTTAAAACTTTTTCTGCTAGTGAGTTGAAAATTATTTT
>JBDLQG010000053.1:0-12704 GCA_039800705.1 Pseudomonadota bacterium | reverse complement strand
AATGCGCTGCACATTGTCTGCCGTGAAAAGCAACAGGACTTTTCCATTTAAAAGTCCTGTAAACTCCTGTTCAACTACACCATAGTGACCAATTTTTAATTGCAGTGCATTTTCATCAATCGCGTTTTTTTCAAGCCAATAAGGCTGTGACTCACCGATGATGTCATGAAAACCCTGTACAGCACGCCCAGTTCCTCTATTGATAATTTTCGCTAATTTTTCAAAATGACGTTTGTTCAAGGTTTCCATAATAGTTAAACGCCTAAAAAATAATCAAGGGCAAGTCCAACAGACGCTTGTGTAACTGGCTTTGGCACTAAAATAGTGCCCAGTTCACGTGCTTCATTTTGATAAGATTCTTGTACATTCGCTGAAAAAATAACAAGGCGAATATCGGGATGCGCCGCTAAAATGAGTTTAGCCGCTTCCGTTCCAAGCATGCCGGGCATATTAATATCCATCGTACAAAAATCAGGCAATTCATTTTCAATTAAGGAAATCGCCTCTTCGCCCGTTCCCGCTTCTTGAATCACCCAATCAGGATGCGCTGCTTTCACATGTTGACCAATAAAAATGCGTGACATTTTGCTATCATCAACAATCAATAATTTTTTAGACATAACACTCTCTCTTAAACTGAAATAAAAATTAGGGTATAAATGAAAAAAGGGACAATCAAAGGTATTTGAATTATCACATAAGTGGCAATAGTTGGTTGAAAATCTTTCCGTTTGTCACCAAAATTTGCTTGGGGAAAATACCCGCATTTCCTTCAAAATCGGTGACAGTAGCGCCGGCTTCTTGGGCTATTAATGCACCAGCTGCAACGTCATATAAATTCAGTTCTTGTTCCCAAAATGCGTCTAACTGACCATCCGCGACGAGGCAAATATCCATCGCAGCAGAACCTAATCTTCGTTGCCCTGTTGTTGCCTGAGCAATACGACAAAAACGTGCTAAATTATTGTTTTCTAAATACGAACGTAAACACGCAAAACCGGTTCCAATCATTGCCTCATCTAAATTATCAAGTGACGACACATGAATTACTTTGTCATTGCGCCATGCACCTTGACCTTTTAGCGCACAATAATAATCATGAAGTGCTGGCGCATAAACGACTCCAAACATGATATCTGCATCGATTTCCAGTGCCACACTAATCGACCAGTAATATTGGCCGCGTGAAAACGAATGTGTACCATCAATAGGATCAACAATCCAACGCGTATGTTGATTCGCACTTTGGCCGTTTTCTTCTCCCCAAAAACCGTAATCAGGATAGATTTCGCCAAGTTTTTCTTTTAAAAAATTCTCTACTGCAATATCCGCTGCCGTCACAAAATCACGGGGACTTTTTTTATCTATATTGATATTTTTTAAATCATTGAAGTAGCTTAACGCTATCTCCCCAGCTTGGCGAATAATAGTTTCTAACGTCGTTTTATCAATAAGTAGTTGAGTCATGCGTTTTCGTTAATAGTTAGAACAAATAATCTGTTTAGAATAGCACCAATTAGGTGATTTCACACGACCCCGTTTTCAAATATAGCGTGTTTGAGTAGGTTGAGGGCTTTTCCTCGATGACTCAGACAGTTTTTAACCTCAAGCGATAACTGCGCCGCGCTGCAATGATGCGACAAAACGCCAAAAATAGGGTCATAGCCAAATCCTAATTCCCCCTCTGGACGGTCTAAAATAACACCATCCCAACGCCCTTGCGCAATAAGAGGACATGGATCACTTTCATGACGCATCAACACAAGCACACAAAAAAAGTAAGCCTGTCGCGCCGGCATCGCTACCCCGTCTAAATCGGCTAAAAGCTTTGTGATATTTTGCGCATCACTGGCATTATCCCCTGCGTAACGTGCGGAATAAATACCGGGGGCATCATTTAAAGCATGAACCACTAAACCTGAATCATCAGCAATAGCCGGTAATTTCGAGTAATGGGCAGCATTTCGTGCTTTTAAAATCGCATTTTCCACAAAACTGCTGCCCGTTTCCGCAATTTCAGGAATGGCAAAATCGGTTTGAGGTTGTAATAAAAAATCGGGTAATAACGCTTGTAGCTCTTTTATTTTGCCTGCATTGCCGCTGGCAAGCACTAAAGATGGGAGTATTTTCGTCATAAATTCATATCAAACGTTTGCAGTAACGCTAAAAATTGGGGTTCGCTCATTATATCAATACCGAGCGTTTGCGCTTGCACAAGCTTACTACCAGCCGATTCACCGGCAAGCACACACGTTGTTTTGGCTGAAACTGAACCCGATACTTTAGCGCCTAATTTTTCGAGCGTATCTTTTACTTCTTTGCGTGGCAACTGCAGCGTACCTGTTAATACCCAAATTTGTCCAGAAAGTGGTGTATATTTTGGCTGAAAATCTTCCTCATCCCAGTGTACACCTGCGGCTACTAAGTCATCGATGAGCTGATTATTTTCTTGCTGACTAAAAAAAGCTTGGACGTTATTTGCTGTAACAGCGCCTACATCGGGCACTTGCAACAACGTTTCATACTCTGCTATGCGCAATGCGGCCAGATTTTTAAAATACCGCGCTAAATTTTTTGCTCCTTCTTCCCCCACTTCAGGAATACCCAAAGCCGTTAAAAATACGTTAAATTTTGTTTTTTTAGAGGCCTCAATGGCGGCTAGAATTTTCGTTGCATTTTTTTCGCCTTGCCCTTCTAAACTCGCAATATCAGCAATCGTTAATCGATAAATATCCGCCACACTATTTAAAACACCTTGTTCACATAATGTTTCAATTAACACGCGCCCTAGTTGTTTAATGTTCATGCAATCGCGTGACGCATAATATTTAATGCGCTCGGCAAGTTGTGCACCGCAAATAAGTCCGCCAGAACAACGATAAGCCGCTTGATTGTCAATGCGATTGACGTCCGATTGGCAAATGGGGCAATGTGCTGGCATTTGGATGCGTTGACGATTTTCACCCAGCGCAGCAACGCTCACCACTTTGGGAATCACATCGCCAGCGCGATGAATTTCCACTTCATCACCAATGCAAAGCCCTAGACGCTCAATTTCATCCATGTTGTGCAACGTAGCATTACTGACCGTCACGCCCCCTACAAACACGGGCTTTAATTTCGCAACAGGCGTCAAAACCCCTGTTCGGCCAACTTGGAAAATAACGTCAAGTAACGTTGTTTTGACAATTTGAGCTGGAAATTTACGCGCCACTGCCCATTTTGGCGAACGCGCAATAAAACCTAATTTTTGCTGAAGCGCTAAATTATCTATTTTATAAACAACGCCATCAATTTCCATTGGCAAGGATTCGCGCAACGCTGCCATGCGTTGATAATCCTCGTCAAATGCACGCTCATTTGCATCAAAAGCACTCACATTGCTATTGACTTGAAATCCAAGCGTACTTAAATAAGTGAGTATTTGAGAATGGGCAAAAAAGACTTCCTCACCTAGATAAGCACCGATACCGTAAGGGATAAATTGCAACGCGCGTTCGGCAGCAATTTTGGGATTAAGTTGTCGAATCGTCCCAGCGGCCGCATTACGTGGATTGACAAATTGACGCCCATTTTCTTGTTGGGCTAACGTGTTAATTTGCTCAAACACCGCTTTACTCATAAACACTTCGCCACGAACTTCCAATATCTCGGGAGGATGCTGTGTGAATAATCTTAATGGAATGCTGGCAATTGTTTTAATTGTATGGGTGACATCTTCACCAATTTGACCATCTCCACGCGTTGCTCCATAACGTAGAATACCTTTTTCATAGCGTAAACTAATGGCCAGTCCGTCCAATTTAGGCTCGCTAAAAATGGACAGTGTTTCAACGTCGCATTCTAGCTCTTTTGCTGCTTTCACAAAAAAATCCCATGTATCATTAAGTGAAAACGCATTCGAGAGCGAAAGCATTCGAATCTCATGTGTAATTTTTTCAAATGAACTATTCGCAATCGCCCCAACGCGTTGACTTGGTGATTCAGGTAAAATCCAATCAGGGTGTTGCGTTTCAATGCGTTGCAACTCAATAAAGGCAGCATCATACTCCGTGTCACTAACAAAAGGCTCATCAAGAACATGGTACGCATAATTCCATTGAGTCATTTTCTCAACAAGTTGGCTGTAATTGGCAAAAGACATGGGGATTAACCGTTAAACGCAATTGATAAGATTGCGCAAAAATATAAAAATAGAACGTAATTTGGTTTAAAATAATAGGCAAAACAACAAAGAGTGAATAATTTAGTATATTAATATTTGATCCGTTTACTCAATTCCTAAGGTAATTATGACTCAATTTTGCAAAAAAAGACGATTATTATTTATTGCTGTCACCTCTATTTTTAGTAACCTCGTTGTTGCTCAACAGAATTTGACTTGTCAAGGCGTTCCTTCAGATGTGGATAATACGTCAATTGAAGAATTAATGGAGCTTCCCGCCTTTTTAAGCGTTTCGCAACAAGCCGCTTGTACAAATGAAGCGGCAAATATTGTCACCTACCTTGGACAAGAACAAATATTAACCAGCGGTGCGCGTGATTTAGTCGATGTACTGCAATTGGTTCCAGGGTTCTTTTTTGGTAATGATATGGCCAATACCGTTTCTGCAGGCGTTCGCGGCATTTCTACAAACGATGGCAAGATGTCTGTATTTATTGATGGCATTATGATGACCGAGCGCGAATTTGGCGAAAATGTCTTTGGTGGACATTACCCGATTGAACAAATTGATCATATTGAAATTATTCGTGGGTCGAGTTCTATTATGAACGGCAATTTTGCTGAAATGGGCGTCATCAATATTATTTCTAAAAATGCTAAGCAAATAAACGGGCTTGCCATTACAACCGATTATGGTCGTTTCGAACGCGGTGAAGCACGAAAAAACATCAATGTTGCTGCGGGTAAAGTATTTGATGATCTTGAGGTAAGTTTTTCAGGTAAAGCAAATGAATCACAACGCAGTGATCGTATTTACACAGACGCGCATAAAAGTAGTTTTGATATGGCAAATAACAGTCAACTCGATTCACTTTACGGTAATTTAGACTTGACCTATAAAGAACTGAAACTTCGCCTTATATCCGATGACTATAATATCGAGGCACGAGATGGTTTTTCAGACGTGATGATGCCTAAAAAGCGTTACATTGCTGATGAATTTTCAACACAAGCCGCAAAACTGGAATTTGAACATCCCTTTAATTCTCATTTCAAATTAAACGCCGATGCCAATTTTTCACGCCAATCGCCTTGGGAGCGCTCAAGACATTATGAAGATGGTACGCCAACAAAACGCTTAGAAAAAGTCGTCATCGATAATTACAAAGTAAACACTAAAGCAACCTGGATGGATGATTCAGGAAGTTATTTAGCGGTGGGAAATAGTTATCAAAGTGATCATTATTCTTTTATTGTGAGTCCAGCTGCGCCGCTGACTTTCGACAACTATACGGCTTATACAGAAGGTGTTTATAAAACATCATTTGGGGATTTATTAGCAGGTTTGCGATTTGATTCTTACAATAAATTTGGCACCAATTTAGCACCTCGCGTTGCCCTGACCAAACAATTTGATCAATTTCATTATAAACTACTTTATACACAAGCCTTCCATACGCCAACGGCTGGAAATTATCAACTCAATGTTGGTTACAATGAAATCAATACCATAGATCGTCACCTAAACACGCTTGCACCCGAACTCACACAAACGTATGAAATAGAGCTTGGGTATCGTTTTTCTCACCATCTCGATTGGACATCAAATATTTTTCTTACACATATCAAAGATTTACTTACCTACAGTATTGATACAAATTATGACGATTTTTACATCAATGGCCCTGAATCGGATGTCTATGGTGGCGAATCTAGCATTAAGTATCAACATGATGTCTTAGGAAAATTTGATGTCAATTATTCTATCTATCAAGCTCACCAACATAAGCCATCACAAAATTATCAAGCATTTGAAAATGGACAACTCATTTCTCCTAAAATGAACTTAGGCTTTCCCACGCATAAAGCTACTTTTAATCATACATTCAACTTTAACCCTGATTTTTCGTTTAATCACTCAGTGATTTTTTTCAGTGATCGCCTCGGATATAGCGGTGAAAATGTGGTGCACTATAAACCCGAATTTCTTTACAATATCTTTTTGCGCTATCAAAATATGCCCATTAAAGGTGCTGAAGTGGGACTAGGACTTTATGACGTTTTTAACGCACGTTGGCAATATGTACAGCAATACAATGGTGGACATCCTGCCTTACCCGCTGAAGCGCGTGAATTGATGTTACGCTTATCTTATAAATTTTAATGACAAACTATGTATTACTCGATCGTGATGGGGTAATCAATCATGATTCCGATAACTTTATTAAATCTCCCGCCGAATGGCGTGCTATTGACGGCAGTTTAGACGCTATCGCTTTATTAAATCAACATGGGTTTCGCACGGTCGTCATTAGCAATCAATCCGGTTTAGCGCGTGGCTTATTTGACGAAGCCATGCTCGACCGCATTCATGAAAAAATGTGTAGCAGCGTGAATGCAAAAGGGGGGCATATTGACGCTATTTATTTCTGCCCACATCACGCAGATGACTTATGCGAATGCCGAAAGCCCAAAGCCGGTTTATTAAAACAATTTGCGGCAGAAAAACAGGTGGCATTAGACAAAACATTTTTCATTGGGGATTCACTGCGCGACATTGAAGCGGCGCAACGTGTCGGCGCCACACCTATTTTAGTCAAAACAGGCAATGGCAAAAAAACACTACAGAATAATCCACAACTCCTAACTTCACTTTTAATTTTTGAGGACTTACATGACGCAGCAAACTACCTCATCACCCGATAACAGAAAAAAAAATTATATCGGGTCGAGCTTACTTTTTTTTAGTATTTTTTTTACAGCCACTATTGAAGGTATTATCTTATTTTCACTTTTTTGGACGCCTTTTAATATTCGCTATAAACTTGGACGCTTTTGGTGTGTACTTATGCTTTGGTGCATGAAAGTCTTTGTGGGTTTAAAATACGAAGTGGAAGGTCTTGAAAATATCGATCCAACCCAAGCTGCCATCATTTTCAGCAATCATCAATCGGCATGGGAAACATTAGCACTGCGCGTCATTATGCCGACACAATCTGCGGTAATGAAACGTGAATTACTATACTTACCTTTGTGGGGATGGTCGCTGCTTCTACTCAAATCGATTGTCATTGATAAACGAAACGCCCGCGCTGCATTGAAAAATCTAGTGCAAGATGGCACAAAGTATTTAAAAGAAGGTTTGTATATTTTGATTTTTCCTGAAGGAACACGCGCTGGCGCACGTGAAGTAAAATCATTTAATATTGGTGGAGCGATGCTCGCACAGAAATCAGGTTATCCAGTTATTCCTGTCGTGCATAATGCGGGCGATTTTTGGCCACGTTATAGTTTTTTGAAATATGCGGGAACAATAAAAGTAAAAATTGGAAAACCTATTCAAACTGCAGGCCGCAAAGCCTCAGACATTAATGCTGAGGCAGAGGCGTGGATTAGAGAAGAAATGAGTAAATTTGATTAAACTTTACAATAAGATGGTACCCAACTTCTCGCTATCATACTTTCAGGAATAGCGTTAAAATCAAAAGATTCACCATCTTTAATCATTTGTGGTACATCAAATAAATGCTTTATTTCGGGAATATCATCAAAGAATAGTGTGTAAAAAGGTTTAACGAGCCATTTTGAGATTTTAATCCCTATGTCACCAATGAAATTGCGGCGTTGTCCAACGTGCGCAATTTCATCAATGGTAATTTCATCAAGCAACGCTTTGAGACGCTCGCGTACTTCAGGCTCATCAGCGAGCACTTCGTCAAATAAACGATGCAAATGACAATAAAATGTGACGCCCATCAATTCAGTCACAAACGCGGGCGTATCCATCAAAAAGCCAGGGAATTTTGGAAATTGTTCGTAAACTTTTTCTTTCCAAGGTGATAGCGGCACCCATTCCACTTTATCAAGGCCACAAGTTAACAGCATTTCATCAAACAAACGGACATGACAAAACTCTTCTGCTAAATGCACGCGACTGATTTTATCTTCAATATGATGAGAATTAGCCATATTTGGCACGACATCCCAAGCACCTTTAATACCCACCCATTCATGTCGCGCGAATTTATAAATCCCCGTCAGCATTAACGTCATACGATCAAGTGATTCGGGCTTATCTTGCATTTCAACATAGTTACGATAAAACGCATCAGGATTTGCCAGTGGTTTGCGTAATTTCACCGGATTATTTTTAAAATACGCTAATTTGTCACGTTTAATTGCTAAATCGCGGTCGTCTTCGAGTAACTCACCACCATGTTGTTGAGTAAATTCCCAATAATTCTCAAAGTTTTCTTTGCGTTGCAAAGGTGTTGATGGTGAAAAAATTGAGCGATATTTAGCAAATGTCATGCGCTGTTATCCAGTTATTGAGGTTAATAAACTATCGATTCTACAGGAATTGGCAAATGAATTACCAACTTTGCATTTCAATAATGAAATTCTCTGCGTTTTTTTCACCTCGTGCTGCATCATTTCGTAACGCCTCAATACGTTCCAAATACGCATCATCAACATCGCCAGTAATGTATTCATGACTGAAACAAGAGGTATCAAAATGCAGAATATCGGGATTACCTTTTTGAACCGCTGCAATTAAATCCTCTAAATCTTGATAAATAAGTTTGTCTGCACCAATAGCGTCGCACACTTCTTGTTCTGTTCGGTTATGCGCAATCAATTCATGCGCTGCTGGCATATCAATACCATAAACATTAGGATAGCGAACAGGCGGTGCCGCTGAAGCAAAATAGACTTTTTTCGCGCCTGCTTCACGCGCCATTTGAATAATTTGCGCAGACGTTGTGCCGCGAACAACAGAATCGTCCACTAATAACACATTTTTGCCATTGAATTCTAAATCGATAGCGTTGAGTTTTTGACGTACGGATTTTTCACGCATTTTTTGGCCGGGCATAATAAACGTGCGTCCAATATAGCGATTTTTAATAAATCCTTCACTAAATTTGACCCCTAATTTATTGGCCATTTGCAACGCCGCAGTGCGGCTCGTGTCAGGAATAGGAATGACGACATCAATATCATGATCGCCCCATTCACGTTGTACTTTCGCTGCTAATTTTTCACCCATACGTAAACGGGCTTTATAAACGGAAATATTATCAATAATTGAATCTGGGCGCGCGAAATACACATATTCGAAAATACAGGGGCAATGATCAATCACTGTTGCGCATTGTTGCGTATGTAATTTACCGGATTGCTCAATGAAAATAGCTTCCCCAGCGGCAATATCACGCGTGACGTCAAAACCCAAAACATCGAGTGCAACACTTTCCGAAGCAATCATAAACTCGCTACCCTGTTCGCTTTTACGCTCACCAAACACGGCAGGTCGAATGCCATGAGGATCACGAAAACCTAAAATTCCAACCCCCGCAATCATAATAACAACAGCATACGCCCCACGGCAACGACGATGAACGCCTTTGACCGCTTCAAAAATATCAGCAACGCTTAAATCTAATTTGTGTAGACTTTGCAACTCGTGTGCAAACACGTTGAGCAAAACTTCAGAATCAGAATCCGTATTAATATGACGCTGATCTTCCTCAAATAAAGCCTGTTTGAGTTCCTGCGTATTTGTTAAATTACCGTTATGAGCAAGTGTTAATCCAAAAGGCGAATTCACGTAAAAAGGTTGCGCTTCTGCTGAACTTGTACAGCCCGCTGTGGGATAGCGTACATGTGCAATGCCCATATTACCGCGTAAACGTAGCATTTGATTATTGGTAAACACATCGCGTGTTAGTCCGTTGTCTTTGCGTAAATGTAATCGACCATTTTCACAAGTCACAATGCCTGCGGCATCTTGCCCACGATGCTGAAGCACGGTGAGTGCATCGTATAAATCTTGATTGACCGCTTGATGAGAAACGATAGCAACAATACCACACATTATTTTTTACCTAAATTTTAAGAGGAAAGTTTTAACGATAACATTATCTGATGGATAATCGTTGCACAACACACATATCGCGCAACGTTATAGATATAATTTGAAAACAAGATTTATTCTGACACTAAAATAGATTTGATATTTTGCTCATCCATTTTACGCTTCATTGCTGCAGCGCGTTTGCCATCAAGTTCAGGTCCCACGCGCAGACGATAGCTAACCCCTTTTTCAGTTTGAACAGGTTCAAGTAACGCGGGCAACCCTTCTTTTTGCAAACCTTCAAGTAATGCGGTCGCATTCTCTTTTTTGGTAAAACTGCCCACTTGAATATACCAACGCGAAGGCGTGGTCGTTTTAGGCGCAGTCACAGCAGCCGCAATTTTCTTTGCATCAGCAGAGGCACTATCTACGGTAGGAACAGGCGTAACCGATTTCACTGGCGCTGTACTCACGCCATCTACTAATTTTGCAGCATGGACTTGCTTTAGTAGTTCTTCTTCGAGTTTGCTAGTCGGTTTCTTTGTTTTAATATCCACCGCACCTGAATCGTCTTCTGCAACCGTGACAGGGGGTTTTTTAGGTGTTAGTTTTGGCTTCATTGGTGGTTCATCATCGACTTCATCGCCACGAATATCATAATTGGTTGTTTCTGAATAGACGGGTTTTTCACCTCGTGGTTTTTCACGAACGGGTTTTGCGAGTACTGGTGCAGCAACGACAGGCGGGTTGACCGCTGGCTGCGCAGGTGACATATCTTCCATCTCATCAGGACGTAACGTATTAGGCGTGGCTGCATTAAGTGATGCAACTGCTTTATTTTGAGGAGGCAACGCTAATACCTGCTCTGCGCTTACAGGTAATTTTGCAGGCGGTTCTTCTACAAATTGGTTTTCAACGGGTATACTTAAATTACTAACTACCTGCCCTTCTTCTTCAACACTGTCATCAAACAACATCGGTATAAGTATTGCCGACAATATTGTGACCACAAATGCGCCCATTAAACGTTGTTTTAACTCATGATCAATGTTCATGTTTAATTTCACCTATTTTTAAATTAACACAGCAATCTGATACTAAAAAAAATGACCCAAAAACTAAAATCAAATCCCCAACTTGCGCCGTACTTTTTGCTGCATTAAACGCTTGAGCAAATCCAGAGAATCCCCAATGCCCTGTGTGAATTTGACATTCATCAAACATGACGCGCATAGCCGATTCGGTCACGGCGCGGGTATTATGTGATAGCGGGGTAAAAAACCATTGAGAAACTATCGGTTTCATCAATGACAGCACACCTACAATATCTTTATCTTTCATCATAGAAAAAATAGCATGAATGCGTGTATTTGGAAAATTGTCATTAAGGTACGCAACCAATGTTTCCACTGCTTGAGGATTATGCCCAACATCCAAGAGAATCGGAACATCGTCTTCAATAAGTTGAAATCGTCCTGCCAATGTAACATTTTGCAGTCCTACACGAATGGATTCATCACGCATAGGTAGGCGATTTTTTAAACATTGTGTGGCAAAGATAGTGGACGCGGCATTGCGATATTGGTGCTCACCTTTTAGTGCGGGAGCAGGTAAATTGTCTATTACCATATTCTTACTTTGCCACGTCCATGTCTGTGCATTTTTTGAATAGCTGTACGCATCGCCTATGCGAAACAGTTGTGCTTTTACCTTTTCTGCATGGTCAATGAGTGTTTGAGGAGGATGTTGATCACCGACAATGGCGGCTCTCTTTGGACGAAAAACCCCCGCTTTTTCATAGCCAATCTTATCGCGTGTCTTGCCTAACCACTCAACATGATCAATAGCGATACTAGTGACAATAGCCACATCTGCATCCACAATATTCACCGCATCAAGACGCCCACCGAGTCCAACTTCTAAAACTTGAATCGCAACACGCGCTTGTGAAAAAATCAACAATGCAGCAAGTGTACTAAATTCAAAGTAGCTCAGTGTTGTGTCACCTCGCGCTCGGTCAATTTGCGAAAATGCCCCACAAATCACCTCATCGCTAACAGGTTCACCGTTAATTTTGATACGTTCGCTATAGCGTAAAATATGAGGGGAAGTATAAGCCCCCACGCTATGACCTTCTGCTAAATAAAAAGCTTCTAGGTACGCAACACTTGACCCTTTACCATTTGTGCCAGCAACAGTTAGCGTAATGGGTTGATAATGGTTTCTAGGTAAAAGTGTGTCATAAACACGTTTAACACGCTCAAGACCTAAGTCAATTGTAAGCGGATGTAAACTTTCCTGCCAAGATAGCCACTGAGCTAAACTGTTAAAACGATTCATTGTTTCTGCCAAGCGTTAGCCTGCGTCGTCTACTTCATGTGCCAAAAGCTCAATTGTTTCGTGTTGAGTCACTACTTCGTGGCTATCTCGATTCAACGTCAAAATGGCCAAAATACTCGCTATTTTTTCACGTATATCACGACGGTGAATGATCATATCAATAGCACCATGTTCTTGTAAAAACTCGCTGCGCTGAAAACCTTCAGGCAATTTTTCACGAACAGTTTGCTCAATGACGCGTGGCCCAGCAAAACCAATTAACGCATTGGGCTCTGCCACATTGATATCACCAAGCATAGCTAAACTTGCCGAAACCCCACCCATTGTTGGATCCGTCATGAA
>JBDLQG010000052.1:0-13043 GCA_039800705.1 Pseudomonadota bacterium | reverse complement strand
CACCAATCATAATGCCTGCATAACTGAGCATCTCAACATGCGGGACAGGTGGAAGCATTGGCATAACAAGTAGTGTAATCGCACCAGAAATAATCACTCGAATACGTGCTGGCATCGCACGAACACTCAAAACAGGCATCGACACAAACATGGCGCTAATTCGCATGAACGGCCACATCATCATCGCTATCGTATTAAGCACTTGTGCTTCGGTAAAGTTCATTATATTAGCCAATCAAAACGGGAATTTCCTTAATTAAATCCTGAAAATAATCAAGAAACTGTTGCAACATAGTCGGTCCAAGCAAGAGCAAGACTAAGCCTATCACAACAATTTTTGGCACAAACGTTAAAGTGGATTCGTTAATTTGTGTTGCTGCTTGAAACATAGCAACGATTAAGCCAACTACTAGCGCAGGTATGAGTAATGGTACCGTAAGCTTAACGGCAATAATCATTGCTTGCTGACCAACGGTATAAATAATTTCGGGTGTCATCGTATTGACGCTCCGTTAAGTGCCAACAAAAAAGCTCGCAGCGAGCATTTCCATAATGAGCGACCAGCCATCGGCAAGCACGAACAGCATAATTTTAAAAGGTAGCGAAATAACCATTGGCGAAAGCATCATCATACCCATCGACATTAATACACTTGCAACAACTAGGTCAATAATAAGAAAAGGCAAAAAAATCATGAAGCCAATTTGAAACGCCGTTTTGATTTCACTTGTGACATAAGCAGGTAGCAATAGCGAAAAGGGAATATCGTCGGCATTATTTAATTCTGCTTTACCCGAAATACGCACAAAAAGTTCTAAATCACTTTCGCGCGTTTGCTTGGTCATAAACTGGCGAAAAGGAATCGAGGCTTTTTCAACTGCCGCCATCGCATCAATTTTTTCTTCCATATATGGTTTGACTGCTTCATTATTCACCTTATCAAATACCGGCATCATGATAAAAAGTGTCAAAAAAAGTGATAAGCCAAGCAATACTTGATTACTTGGCACCTGCCCTGTCCCTAATGCTTGACGCAATAAACTAAAAACAATCATGATGCGTGTAAATGATGTCATTGTCAGCAGCATTGCAGGTAAAAGCGTCATAATGGTCATTAACGCTAAAATCTGCAACGTCACACTATACGTTTGGCCGCCTTTAGGATTACTTGTCACCGTTAACGCTTCAATCCCTGCCGGCATAGCAAAGACTATAGAACTCAAACCTAGCGCAGCGAGCGTAAATAAGATGACAATAACGGTGCGTTTACGCATGATCTTTTCCTTTCATGACTTGTTTTAACTTATAGGCGAAACTGTTTTCTGGCGCCGATTCAAGTGTTATTTTTTGCAAGCAATCCTCACCTTCTAAAAGACAGAGCATGTCAATACGACTTGGCGTGACCCCTAAAATCAGTTGCTTTTTACCCGCTTGAACCAATACTAACCGCTCACGCATACCAAGTGATAAGCCACTCACAATACGCAAGCGATCGCTGTCATGCACAGTTTGTTTTTGCAGCAATTTAATTGCCCAAACGCAAACCATAAAAATGACTAAAACAACCAGTAAGCCAAGTGACCAACCTAAAAAGTCACTACTTGAAATCAGTTCAGTTTGCCGCATTATGCCAAGCGTTTGACGCGCTCTGAAGGACTAATCACATCTGTTAAGCGTATACCAAATTTATCATTAATAACAACAACTTCGCCATGCGCAATTAACATTCCATTGACGAGTACATCAAGACCTTCACCAACAAAACGCTCTAATTCAACCACAGAACCTTGGTTGAGTTGTAGCAAATTACGAATACTAATCTGAGTGCGTCCAATTTCCATGGAAATCACAACAGGCACGTCTAAAATGACATCTAAATTAACTTCTTCATTAGATTCAATAGATTGTGCGTTTTCTTGATCGTCGAATTCTTTAAAAGAAACAGTTTCGATATCGTCTTGCTCGCTCATAATTTTTCTCGCTTATCTTTTCTTTAATTAGTATCAAATGCCGTTATCATCAATTGACGATACGGTCGGTAATTTGAATGGCGTAATTGCCTTCGGAAACGCCGACTTTCCCTGTAAAGATTGGAACATTGGCCGCATCCAACGTCACGGAATCAGGCAAATCAATCGGGATGACATCGCCTTTTTTGAGTTGAAGTACGCTACGAATGGACATATTCTTTTCAATTAATAAACTACTGACGGGAATATCCACGCGCATCACTTCACGATAAAGTGAGTCGTACCAATTTTCATCAACGTCTTCTTTATTGCTATTGATAACGTCAAGTAAATCACGAATTGGCTCAAGCATCGCATAGGGCATGGCAATATGAATATCACCGCCGCCACCTTCTAAATCCACATGCAACGTTGAAACAACAACCAATTCAGGCGGCTCCACAATATTGGCAAAGCGTGGATTGATTTCTGAACTTAAATAATCAAAATCTAAATTCATCACAGGTTTCCATGCCTCTTTTAAATCTTTGAAAATTAACTCAATGATTAAAAGTACCACGCGCATTTCGGTCTGTGTAAATTCTTTACCTTCTGAAGGCGCATTTTCAAAAAATCCGCCACCGCCAAAATAACTATCTACCGCAGTGAAAATCAAACTGGGTTCAACAACAATTAATGCCTTACCGCGCAATGGATTGACACGAATCACCGTCAAGCTTGTTGGTACAAGCAAGCCTTGCGCAAAATCCGAAAACTTTTTAATTTGAATGCTGGAAATAAAAATTTCCGAGGCTCGACGTAAAAAGTTAAAAATCGATACGCGCAACAATCGTGCAAAACGCTCGTTAATCATTTCAAGCGTTGGCATTCGACCACGAACAATACGTTCTTGATTCGCTAAATCATACGGCTTAACAATACCACGCTCTTCCATCTCCTCAACAGCATCTTCAGAATAGACACTTGCTTCATCTTCAGCGTCACCTACATCGAGGTCACCGCCGCCCATGCCATTTAATAAGGCATCAATTTCTGCTTGTGAAAGTAAGTCACTCATAATCTTATTGCATGATAAATGAAGTAAAGAAGACGTCTTTAATTTCCGCTTCAGGCGACATTTTTTCTAGCATAGCCGTCGCGTCATCAAAAATGGCGTCACGAAGTGCAACCTTTCCGTCGTGTGTTTTTAAGTTATCCGTATTTTGTGCACTAATAAGCATCAGCAAGTTATTCATAAGCATCGGCTCATTTTTCTTCAACACTTCAATTGTCGCTGGGTCTTCTGCTGACATTGATAGCGTCACTTTAACAACACGCACCGAAGAGCTTGGCGAAAAGTTAACCACTAATGGTTTAGTTAATTCAAAATAGATGGTGTGATCAGGTGGCGGTGGTGGCTCTTCACATACAGCAATTTCTTCTTCATGAGCAGCAGCACCAATCAAACCTTGTTTCACGGCAAAAAATGTACCACCACCACCCGCAGCCAACGAAAGAATAATGGCGACCACTAAAATGATAAGGGGCTTTTTTGATTTTTTAACTTCGTATTCAACTTCTTCGTTTTCGATTTCTTCTGCCATTTTGACAACCTATACGTTTTATTCACTATTAAACGCCAGAAATATACTGGCAAACTATATTTGTATCAATCACTTAATTTCGCTAACTTATTTTCTACTTTTTGCTTACACCGGCAGAAAATGCAGCTGAGGAAATTATTGCCGCTGTTTTTTAAATGCAGGATTTGTGCCAAAAAACTTATCATCTCTTGAATTAAGAACGATATTGAATCACTTTTTTTGTATCGTTTTATTTTCAAGCAATATTAATTCCATCAATCTATGGCATAATAAAGCCATCTTAAAATTTATGTGAAATGACCCAATTTACCATGAAACTCCATGATGATGCGCTGCGCGAGCTCGGACTTGCTGTCATCCAAGTTGAAGCGCAAGCGATTGCCGATTTAGCTTTGCAAATTGACGCCAATTTTGTGGCGGCCTGCAAGCTTTTGTTTGCATGCAAAGGTCGAATAGTTGTCACTGGCTTAGGCAAATCTGGACATATTGCCGGAAAAATTGCCGCGACACTTGCCAGCACCGGAACGCCAGCTTTTTTTGTGCATTCTGGTGAGGCAAGTCATGGTGATTTGGGAATGATTACCATGCATGATGTGGTATTGGCGTTATCTAACTCGGGTGAAACACAAGAAATTGTGGCTATTTTACCTTTAATTAAACGTTTAGGCATTCCGCTTATTGCATTAACGGGAAATACGACATCGACATTAGCTAATTTTGCGACGGTGCATTTGAATGTATCCGTCGCACAAGAAGCCTGTCCACTTGGTTTAGCGCCTACTTCAAGTACAACTGCAGCTCTTGTCATGGGCGATGCGCTCGCGGTTTCATTGCTTGAGGCACGTGGTTTTACCCGAGCCGACTTTGCTTTTTCGCATCCGGGTGGGCGTTTAGGGCGTCGTTTACTGTTGCTCGTCAATGATATTATGCACACAGGCGTGGATATCCCTACCGTATCCCCCGAAACATTGGTCAGTGGCGCTGTCCTTGAAATGACGGCAAAAAAGCTCGGCATGACGGCTATTGTTGATCATCACGGTCAATTAAAAGGTATATTTACAGACGGTGATTTGCGTCGTTTATTAGGGCAAAATTTAGCATTGCCAAACTGCCCCATTAGTGACGTCATGACACGTGATTGCGCTGTTATTGAAGAAACCTGTTTAGCTGCGCAAGCAATGCAAGTTATGCAGGAAAAGAAAATTAATGCCTTGTGTGTTGTAAATAAGCAACAACAAGTGTGTGGAGCCTTAAATATGCACGATTTAATTCGTGCAGGGATAGTGTGAATGATACCCGTACGCGTAATGGAACAAGCACGTCGTATTCGTTTATTAATTTTAGACGTAGATGGCGTATTAACAGATGGTAAACTCTTTTTTGATTATCAAGGTAATGAATATAAATCATTTCATGCGCGTGATGGCCATGGCATGAAAATGTTGCAACAATCGGGGGTTGAGATTGCCGTTATATCTGGGCGTGAATCCCCCATTGTGACGATGCGAATGCAGAGTTTAGGCGTCACACATGTTTATCAAGGTCAAGAAGACAAGCGTGCTGCCTTTAACGTATTGCTTGAAAAATTAGCGCTGACGAGTGAAGAAGTGGCTTATGTGGGTGATGATGTCATTGATTTGCCTGTGATGATGCACGTGGGATTAGCTATTGCTGTTGCTGATGCAAATGAAGCGGTTAAAGCTTGCTCTGATTGGAATACCACGTTAAACGGTGGATCAGGGGCGGTTCGTGAAGTTTGTGATTTAATTCTGCAAGCGCAAGATAAGTTTGAGTCTTTATTGAGTCAATATTTAGCATGACTATGAATCATAAAGCATTTTATGGTTATATCATTGCATTTGCGGTGGTAAGTTTTTTATGGGCAGAACTCATCAAACAAAATGTTACTACAACGTCGCGCACCGCAGTGGCGCACAGTGCAGATTATTTTAGTGTAGGCTATGAAAAGTGGCAAATGGATGAAAAAGGTCACCTAGATACACAATTAGCCGCCAATAAAATGACGCATTATAGTGACAATAAAACGATTATTTTAGAAAATCCCGTGATGATTTTTGAAAACGACGCTCCTGCGCCGTGGAAAATTCGCGCACAAACAGGCGAAATACCAACAAATTCAGATATTATTCTATTGAATGGCGCTGTATTTATTGATCGTGCTGGCAATGCAAAAGAGCGTGAACTGGCCATTGAAACATCTAATTTAACAGTCACGCCCCAAACACATTTTGCGCAAACAAAAGAGTGGACACAATTGCGCAGTGGCGAAAATGTCACAACCGGTCTTGGTATGAAAACGACATTTAATGCACCAATACATTTAGAATTATTAGCAAAAGTACATGGTAAATATGAGACAAAATAGCCAAAGCCAGCCACATTTTACTATTTTAATTGCAGTGGCTTTCATCACTTTCTGCATCAATAGTGCACCAACGTTTGCGTTAGAAAGTGATGCAAAACAAGCGATTATGATTGATTCAAATGGCGCATCCTATGATGAAAAATCACAATTAAGCATTTACACAGGTAATGTTGTTGCCACGCAGGGTAGCATTAGAGTCAATTCAGATAAATTAGTGGTCCACTTAAAAGACGGCGAGCCGGAAAAATTGGTATTTACGGGAAAAATGGCTAAATTTAAACAAACACCAAGTCTGGGTGCAAAAGACATCACGGGACAAGCTGAAACAGGTGAGTTTTATCCCAAACGTAATCTTCTTGTGTTAATAAATAATGCAACCGTTTGGCAAGGCACTGGCACCTATTCAAGTGACTTTATTGAATATGATATTAAAACGTCGCTCGTCAAAGCAGGTGATAGACATGACGATAATGCCAATAACAGCAAACAACGTGTACATGTTGTGATTCAACCTAAGCCCTAGTTTATGATTCTCGCTGCAAAACAATTACATAAATCTTACAATAAACGCGATGTTGTAAATGGGGTATCGCTGCAAGTAAAAACAGGCGAAGTTGTCGGTTTACTTGGTCCCAATGGTGCGGGTAAAACCACAAGTTTTTATATGCTTGTTGGATTGATCAAAGCTGATGACGGTGATATTACCCTCGATGGCCAATCCATTACACATACTCCCATGCATATTCGTGCATTACAAGGCATTGGGTATTTACCTCAAGAGCCATCCGTTTTTCGTAAACTGACGGTGGCCGATAATTTACGCGCTGTATTGCAGTTACGTCCAGATTTAAATAGTGACCAAATTGATTCAACTATTATCCATTTACTGGATGAATTTCATGTTACGCACTTACAAGACCAATTAGCATTAAGTTTATCTGGTGGAGAGCGCCGACGCGTTGAGATTGCGCGTGCCCTTGCGTCAAATCCGAAATTTATCTTACTTGATGAACCCTTTGCGGGAGTGGATCCCATTTCAGTGGATGAAATTAAAAAAATTATTCAACATCTAAGTCAACGTGGCATTGGTGTACTCATTACAGAGCATAACGTTCGAGAAACGCTCGATATTTGTCAAAGGGCTTATATTTTAAGTGACGGGCGCGTTATTGCCGAGGGTGACGCACAGGCTATTGTTGCAAACAAGGAAGTTCGAGACGTTTATTTAGGCAATAATTTTAGCCTCTAAATTATTGCAACGCATTTCACAACAGGTTCATTGCTTATGAAACAAACGCTACATTTACGGCTAGGTCATCAATTATCGATGACACCACAATTGCAACAAGCCATTAAATTATTGCAAATGTCGACGCTGGATTTGCAACAGGAAATTCAACAAGCGTTAGAGTCCAATATTATGTTAGAACTCGAGTCGGAAGAATTCGGTTCGTTTTCACTTGATCCCCCCCTGCAAGATAAAAAAAGCGATAATTTAGATTTATTGCATAGCAGTGAAGGCTCACAAACTGATATTCCAGATGAACTGCCCATTGATTCATCGTGGGATGATATTTACGAGCCTGAGCAAGAAAATTTGCCTGATTATGATTTCGGATCCATTCGGGAGACGTCAAATTTTGAAGGTGAATTTGAAACGCAGCGCAGTGATAGTTTAAGTTTGCATACCCATTTGCTTGACCAACTTGATTTAGTTTCCTTCTCAGAACGTGATCACGCTATCGCAATTACCGTTATAGACTACATCAATACTGAAGGCTATTTGATTTCGTCAGTGGATGAAATTTTTGCTGGTTTGCGTGAGCAAATAGCCGATATTGAAATTGAAGAAGTGTACGCGGTATTGCATCGTATTCAACATTTTGATCCGGCAGGCGTTGGCGCTATAGATTTAAGTGATTGCTTGCGACTGCAACTCCAACAACTTCCTGATTCAACGCCTCACAAAGCTAACGCATTACTTTTGGTTACACGTTATTTAGATTTACTGGCAACGCACGATCAAGCGAAGTTAGTGCGTAAATTAGGGATTTCAGAAGATGAATTAGACAATATCGTTGTTTTAATTCGTACATTATCCCCTAAGCCAGGTGAAAAAATTCAAAGTACGTTATCTGAGTATGTTGTGCCGGACGTTTATGTTAGAAAAATAAATGACCGCTGGCGAGTAGAATTAAATCCAGATATCTCTCCTAAATTATGTATTAATGAAACTTATGCAAATTTGATTAAAAAAGCCGATACAGGTAAAGATAATACCTGCATGAAAGAGCATTTGCAGGAAGCAAAATGGTTTATTAAAAGCCTGCATAGTCGAAATGATACGCTTTTACGTGTAGCGCGTTGTATTGTGGAAAAACAAGCCGCCTTTTTTGAGCATGGCTCTATTGCAATGAAATCGATGGTTTTGCGTGATGTTGCTGAAGAATTAGAGTTGCATGAGTCCACTATTTCACGTGTTACCACACAAAAATATATGCACACCCCTAATGGTATTGTTGAATTTAAATACTTTTTTTCAAGCCATGTTTCAACAGATGGTGGAGGTGAGTGTTCATCAACGGCTATTCGTGCTTTAATTAAAGAACTTATTAGCAATGAAAATATCGCTAAGCCGCTTAGTGATAGTAAAATAGCCGAATTTTTAAAAATAAAGGGCATCAATGTTGCCCGCAGAACAGTAGCTAAATATCGCGAAGCGATGTTTATTTCCTCCTCTAGTCAGCGCAAACGTTTATTGTAAAAACGTCCGCTGATTTTTTTGTGTTTCATTTTTTTATAAGGAATTATTTTATGCAAGTTATTATTAGTGGTCATCATTTAGAAATTACAGATGCGCTAAAAGCACATACAGAAGAAAAATTTGCTAAATTAGCACGTCACTTTGATAAAGTGACTGATGTTCATGTTATTTTAAGCGTTGAAAAATTAGTTCAAAAAGCAGAAGCCACTTTGCATTTTTCAGGTACTAAATTCTTCGCTGAAGATCACCAAGAAGATATGTATGTTGCTATTGATGAATTAGTATCTAAGTTGGATCGTCAAATTCTTAAACATAAAGAGAAACACGCGTCACACTAAAACATGTCATGCAAAGGTGTGAAAAGCGTAATTTCGCACCTTTGATTTTTTTCTTTTCTTTCACATGATTTTGGTATTTATTAAAATCATGTATCCAATACAACTCATGTCATTTCTCCTACTTGGTACACAGGGTTGTCATTTGTGTGAAGAAGCGCAAGCACTTTTAACACAATTAGCGATTCCCGTAGATAATATTGATATTGCCAATGACACGCAATGGCAAACAGAGTTTGCTGTTTTAATTCCTGTGTTATACCATTCCACATCACAGCAATACATTCATTGGCCTTTTGATTCAAACACCATTCTTTCTTTCATTCACTCTTTAAGCGAGACATAAATTATGTCAAATCCTCTTTTGTCACAAATCGATTTACCGCATTTTGATCAAATACGTCCTGAACACGTTAAACCCGCAATAGTAGAATTATTAGCGCGTGCAAAAAAAACGGTTCACGATTGCTTGCAAGCCACATCAAATTACACATGGGAAAATCTAGTTGCTCCTATTGAAGATGCTGAAGATAATTTAAATAAGGCATGGTCTCCTGTTAGTCATTTAAATTCTGTTATGAATAATGACCAACTGCGTGAAGAATATAATGCGTGCTTACCATTATTGAGTGATTATTCAACTGAAATGGGACAGAACGAGGAATTGTTTAAAGCGTATCAATGGATTGTTCAAAGTGATGCGTTTCCATCTCTTGAAACAGCACAGCAAAAAACATTAACCAATGCCCTAAGAGATTTTAAACTCTCTGGCGTGGCACTCAATACAGAAGATAAAAAACGCTATAAAGACATTAGCCAACAACTTAGTCAACTCGCTAGTCGCTATGAAGAAAATGTTTTAGATTCGACAAATGCGTGGACAAAACATATTGCGACTATAGAAGAATTAGCGGGTCTACCACAAAGCGCTCTTGAACAAGCAAAGCAAAGTGCTGAAATGTTCCACGTGAAACAATCGAAAAACAATGCAAATAACAACACCATGTTTCACGTGGAACAATCTGAAAATTCTGTTGGTTGGTTAATTACATTGCAATATCCTTCGTATATTGCAGTTATGACCTATGCAGATAATCGAGAATTGCGTCGTGAACACTACACTGCTTTTGCGACGCGGGCAACGGAAGGTGAATTGGATAATACAAAAATCATGGAGGATATTCTAGCGCTTCGCCATGAAGAGGCTCAATTACTTGGGTTTGAAAATTATGCGCAATTATCCATTGCAGCAAAGATGGCAAGTACAACAGATGAAGTCGTCAATTTCCTTGAAGATTTAGCCCAAAAATCTCGGCCTCAAGCAAAAGAGGATATGCTTGCATTACGTAAATTTGCTTTAGATAATTATGGTATCGATAAAGTAGAAGCATGGGATATCACTTATTTATCCGAAAAAATGCGTCTTGCAAATTATCAATTGTCGCAGGAGGAAGTAAAAAGTTATTTTCCAATACCAACCGTATTAAATGGTTTGTTTACTATTTTAAATCGTTTATATGGTTTGAAAATTACTGAATTAACGCATTTCAATCGCTGGCATGATAATGTGCAATTATTTGAAGTGCACGATAAAAAAGGCAATCGACGTGGTCGTTTCTATTTGGATTTGTATGCTCGTGAAAAAAAACGTGGTGGCGCTTGGATGGATGATTGTATTGGGCGGCGAAAAATAAATGCCGACACAGTGCAATATCCTGTCGCTTATCTGGTGTGTAATTTTACGCCGCCCACCGCAACCCATCCCTCTCTGTTAACGCATGATGATGTAACGACTTTGTTTCATGAATTTGGTCACGGACTGCATCATATCTTAACGCAAATCAATTACGCAGGTGTAGCCGGTATTAATGGTGTTGCATGGGATGCGGTGGAACTGCCAAGTCAATTCATGGAAAACTGGTGCTGGGAAAAAGAAGCACTCGCGTTAATTTCGGCACATTATGAAACAGGCGAAACATTGCCTGAAAGTTTACTTGAGAAAATGTTAGCAGCAAAAAATTTCCAAACCGGCATGAGCATGGTGCGCCAACTCGAATTTAGTTTATTTGATTTTTATATTCACCGAGACTTTGATCCAAATAAAGGCGGGCGAATTTATGAAACACTTCATCAAGTGAGAGAGCGTGTGAGCGTTTTGCCTGTTCCAGAGTTTAATCGTTTTGCACATAGCTTTTCACATATTTTTGCAGGGGGTTACTCTGCTGGATATTATAGCTATAAATGGGCCGAGGTATTATCGAGCGATGCGTTTTCATTATTTGAAGAAAAAGGTATCTTTGATGAAGAAACGGGACAGGCGTTTTTAATAAATATTTTAGAAAAAGGTGGAAGTGACGATGCTATGGAACTATTCAAAAATTTCCGTGGACGTGAACCATCTAGTGATGCTCTGCTACGTCATAGTGGAATTGAACACTAAAAATTAATTGAGTTAAATGATCTATTTTTTAAAGCTAAAACGCGTATTCATTTTTGGCGGACGATTGTTCATTATTTCGTTCGCTTTAAATTTACTTTCGTTTTCTGTCATCGCTAAAGAAAGCACCATTCATACAAAACTGCGTACAAAACCACAGTTGTTATTTATTGGTGATTCACATTCTGTTGGCGTATTTGGGCACGAATTAACCCATCTACTAACGGAGTCATTGCCAAATGTTGATCTTACCACGGTGGCAAGTTGCGGCAGTGACCCAAAGTGGTGGATTGAAGGCAAACCAACGACTTGTGGTTTTTGGCAAAGACACCCAAATGGCTCACAAATTGAAGAACATAAAGCCTATACACCTAAATTAGAAAAACTATTGCACAATAAACCCAAATTAACGATTGTGGCGCTAGGCTCTAATATTGTATTAATGAATGAAGAAGAGCGTATCACTTATACCGATGCACTGCTGACAATGATTGAAAAAAAATCAAGTCGTTGCGTTTGGATTGGTCCGCCCGATTCACGAAAATTTAGTGTGAAAGAAATCAATACCGTTTATAGTTTACTTAAAAAAGCCACTAAACAACATCATTGCCAATTAATCGATAGTCGCCAATATACCCTCTATCCTAGTGTGGGAGGAGATGGTTTACATTATGGCGGAAAAGAAGGTACGGTAATTGCTTTACACTGGGCAGAGAAAGTGTTTTCTCGTGATATGAAACCCATACTTTTGAAATCATTTAGCCATGAACGTGAATATAAAAAAAATTGACAACGCCCAAGATACAGTCTTATTAATGCCAAAGCATAATAGCAACGCCTATCTCGCCTATTTAGATGGATTAAGAGCGTTTGCAATTATTGCCGTTTTACTCTTTCATGGTGACAATAATTGGTTACACGGTGGATTTTTAGGGGTTGAAATTTTCTTTGTCATTAGTGGTTTTATTATTTCAAAACTACTTTTTGATGAATTGAATAAAACAGGGCGCGTGGATTTGGGGCGTTTTTGGGTTCGTCGTTTACGTCGCTTGTTACCCGCCGCATTTACTATGATGATTAGTACATGGATTTGTGTGCTACTTTTATTTCCAAACGAAATCAACCAAATTTCAGAAGATTTGCCTTATGGGTTTAGTTTTTTAAATAATTGGAATTACATTATTAATGAACGCTCATATTTTGAGCTTATTGGGCGGCCACGGCTATTTGAGCATTTATGGTCACTTGGTATCGAGTTTCAGTTTTATGTAGCATGGGCACTGATTTGCTGTCTATTATTTAAACAACCGCGTTGGTTTGCGACGGTAGTAATTATTTATATGGCGTTGTATTCTACCTGCCAGATGCTCGCGCTTTATACGCCTAATGAAGATCCCTCGCGTGTTTATTTTGGAACAGATACACGCGCAAGTGCGCTGCTTATTGGGGCGTTGCTAGCTTTAATAATTCAAAAAATCAAAGAATCAAAATGAGAAGGCAACAAGTGGAGGCTACAGTTGAGTCAGAGACCATTGAGATTTTGGGGACCAAGGTTAAAATTTTCGCTT
>JBDLQG010000051.1:0-14558 GCA_039800705.1 Pseudomonadota bacterium | reverse complement strand
GGTTCGTCGCAGTGAACTTCTTAAAAAAACAAAAATAATTAACTCTCTACCTACTTTGGAGATGTCACTATGAAAGTATCAGCCAAAAAATTGGACGCAAAAAAACAATTAGAATTCGAATATGGTTTAGCGTTGATTCTGTTCGCTATTCTGTTTTTCTTTGCAAGTATGCCGTCGATGGCCGCAAGTGACCGTGAAATGCAGGAAAGTTATTTGCGTTCACGCGCCACCACCCTTATGCAAGAGGGCAATTTAAGTATCGACCACAGTAATCACACGGATAAAAGTCAAGAATACCGTGGCGTGTATTATGGTTTTTTACCTTGTGATGATTGCCTTGGCGTGAAAACGACGCTGTCCTTGAAAAGCAACACCAATTATTTATTAGTGACGCAATACACAAAAGAATCTGCCCGCGAGTATTTTGAAAAAGGAAAATACAATTGGGATGATAACAATAAAACCTTGGTTTTAACGTCAAATAAAGACGGTTCAAAACGTAAATACACCATTAAAGACGACAATGCACTCGTTCAACTTAGTAGTGACGGCTTACCCATCAAGGGTGCAGCCGAGGAAAAATACACGCTACTGCGAAGTGACGTTGCAAAATCACGTGAAGTACATATTCACTAAAAGTGAGAAAAAATAATACGCCCTGTTTGTGTTTTTAACACAAAGTGGGGCGTTTTTGTTTTAAATCATCCCATTCACTGCTAGACTTAAAACGTGTCAAACGTTATATCGTCGAATTCTAATAAAAACTATTTTGCTCGAGGTGAGTATGTTACAAATTCAATCAAAAAAAATGATGTTGCCATTAGCGGTTTGCTTGATGTCATTAGCGATATCACCTGTTGTCACGCACGCTGAAGGCATGGAAACAGGAAGTATCGCAGCACGTCAGGCGGCAGATCAAAAAGCAGCGTTAGCGAAAAAAGCGGCTGATAGACAAAAAGCGGCAGAAGAAAAGTTAAAAGCAGCACAGGTGCAAGTGCAAGAAACACCAAAAGCAGTGGAAGACGCGACAAAAGTACTGGAATTGCAGAAATAACGGTCATAAACGCTCAATTGAATAACCATCAATTTGGGCGTTTTTAATGTACTGTAAACCTACTTTTTTAGTAAGTAATAAGTTATTTTAATGATAAAAACATTTACAAACTTAAGGAATAATAATGTCTAATTTTAAAAAATATCAATGCACAGTGTGTGATTTCATTTACGATGAAGCGCTAGGCGATCCAGATAGTGGTATTGCAGCGGGAACGCTTTGGAAAGATATTCCTGATGATTGGAGTTGTCCCGATTGTGGCGTGGATAAAAACGATTTTGAATTGTTTGAGGAATAATTCGCTAACTAATAAAATGGTGATGAACTCATGAAAGAAAATAACAAAAAAGAATTATCCAACAATATAGGGGCTTTTTTGATTAAAGTTACCTATGTGGCACTTGCTATTGCAATTTGGAAAGCTGTGTTCAGAGGAACCACTATACTTTCAGTACGGCGCGACGGGAAAGTCGTTATTGGCGGTGATGGACAAGTCACCTTAGGCAATACCGTTATGAAAGGCAATGCGCGTAAAGTGCGTCGTATTTACCACGATAAAGTGATTGCCGGTTTTGCAGGCGCAACCGCTGACGCGTTCACCTTGTTTGAGCATTTTGAAGGTAAACTCGAAAAGCATCGTGGTAATTTAACACGCGCCGCAGTGGAAATGGCAAAAGATTGGCGTACAGATAGAGCGCTTCGCAAACTTGAAGCACTCCTTACGATTGCCGATTCTAAAACGTCGCTGATTATTTCGGGAACGGGCGACGTCATTGAACCTGAATCGGAATTTGATTTGATGGCAATTGGCTCGGGTGGTTCATTTGCGCAAGCGGCTGCGCGTGCGCTTTTGGAAAATACAAATTTAAGTGCGCGTGAAATTGTTGAGCGCTCGCTCAATATCGCAGCGGATATTTGTATTTATACCAATCACAATTTGCGCATTGAAGAATTAGACGCTGAACCTGTTGAACCTAAAGAGTAAAAACGCATGACTCAAATGACACCTAAAGAAATTGTAAGTGAACTCGACAAACACATTATCGGCCAAGCAAGCGCAAAACGTTCAGTGGCGATTGCACTGCGTAATCGTTGGCGTCGTCAGCAAATTTCAGGCACGTTGCGTGATGAAATTACACCAAAAAATATTTTAATGATTGGGCCTACAGGCGTTGGGAAAACAGAAATTGCCCGTCGTCTTGCCAAACTGGCTAATGCCCCGTTTATTAAAATTGAAGCAACCAAATTCACTGAAGTGGGTTATGTTGGGCGCGATGTGGAGTCGATTATTCGTGATTTAGCCGATACGGCAGTCAAAATGACGCGTATGGCTGAAATGGAGAAAATGCAGACGAAAGCTGTCGAAGCCGCTGAAAATCGTGTACTGGATATTCTCATTCCTCGCGCAGAAGGTTGGACGCCAGCCGATTCCGAAAACGGCGATGCAACACGTTTTAAAATGCGTCAAAAATTGCGCGATGGGGATCTTGACGATAAAGAAATTGAAGTCGACGTACAAATGTCTATTGGCGTTGAAATTATGGCACCTCCAGGGATGGAGGAGATGACTAGTCAGCTGCAAGGCATGTTCCAAAATATGGGAACAGATAGAACCAAATCACGCAAAATGAAAGTGCGCAAGGCTCTTCAAGTTCTGCAAGATGAAGAAGCGGAAAAACTGGTCAATGAAGATGAGATTCGTCTACGCGCTATTGAATCTGTGGAACAAAATGGCATTGTGTTTTTAGATGAAATTGACAAAATTTGCAAACGCTCGGAACTTGGCGGCGGTGGCGGTGAAGTTTCGCGTGAAGGGGTTCAGCGTGATTTGTTGCCTTTAGTTGAAGGTAGTACCGTAAGTACCAAATACGGCGCGATTAAAACCGATCATATTTTGTTTATTGCTTCGGGCGCGTTTCACGTTGCAAAACCATCGGATTTAATCCCTGAGTTACAAGGGCGTTTCCCCATTCGCGTTGAATTAAGTGCGTTGTCAGCAGATGATTTTGTACGCATTTTAATTGAACCCAATGCGTCGCTCACTGAGCAATATATTGCACTATTGGGTACAGAAGGCGTGACATTATCGTTTGCGGAAGATGGTATTAAACGCATTGCTGAAATGGGTTGGCAAGTGAATGAAACAACCGAAAACATTGGTGCGCGACGTTTGCATACAATGCTCGAAAAATTATTAGAAGAAATTTCATTTCATGCGCCCGATTCGCTAGATAAAAACATTGTCGTTGACGCGGCGTATGTAAATAAATATTTAGGCGAATTAGTACAAGATGAAGATTTAAGTCGTTATATTTTGTAAATTTTCGATTTTATTTCAGCCATAAAAAAACCTCGCTTAGCAATCGCCAAGCGAGGTTTTTGATTATTACGAAGTGAGTTTTATTTTTTCACTTCTTCAAAATCAGCGTCAATCACGCCATCATCTTCAGCAGGTTTTGCGTGATCAGCGTGTGCGTGTTCACCGCCTTCATTAGCTTGTGCATAAGCACGTTCCGCTAATTTGCCGGATAATTCCGCTAACGCTTCTGTTTTTGCTTCAATATCGGCTTTTTCATCACCTTTCAGTGCTTCTTTAACGGCTTCAATCGCTTTTTCGATATCGGCTTTTTCATCTGCGGTGACTTTATCGCCTAAATCTTTGATTGATTTTTCAGTAGCATGAACTAAACCATCTGCATGATTACGTGCTTGAACTAATTCCGCGAGTTTGCGATCTTCATCCGCGTGTGCTTCTGCGTCTTTGATCATACGTTCAACTTCTTCATCCGATAAACCACTTGATGCTTTAATGGTAATCGATTGTTTTTTGCCAGTCGCTTTATCTTTAGCTGATACGTTCAAAATACCGTTCGCATCAATATCAAAAGACACTTCAATTTGTGGCACACCGCGTGACGCAGGTGGAATATCGGATAAATCAAAACGACCTAATGATTTATTCGCATTCGCTTTTTCGCGCTCACCTTGAAGAACGTGAATAGTCACGGCGGTTTGATTGTCATCAGCAGTTGAGAACACTTGTTGCGCTTTCGTTGGAATGGTCGTATTTTTTTCAATTAATTTAGTCATAATGCCACCCATGGTTTCAATACCCAGTGACAATGGAATAACGTCAAGCAATAGAACGTCTTTGACATCACCCGCTAAAACGCCTGCTTGAATCGCAGCGCCTAATGCCACCGCTTCATCAGGGTTCACGTCTTTGCGTGGTTCTTTGCCAAAGATTTTGTTAACCATTTCCTGTACTTTTGGCATACGGGTTTGACCGCCAACCAAAATGACGTCGTGAATTTCAGAGGCGGATACGCCAGCATCTTTTAACGCTAATTCACAAGGTGCTTTTGTGCGCAAAATCAATTCTTCAACTAACGATTCTAATTTTGCACGGGTTAATTTAACGTTTAAATGTTTAGGGCCTGTTGCGTCAGCGGTGATGTAAGGTAAATTAACATCAGTTTGTTGACTTGAAGATAATTCAATTTTTGCTTTTTCAGCCGCTTCTTTTAAACGTTGCAACGCTAATGGATCATTGTGTACGTCAACGCCGGTGTCTTTTTTGAATTCATCGGCTAAATATTCAATGACGCGTGAATCGAAATCTTCACCACCAAGGAACGTATCACCGTTTGTGGCTAATACTTCAAATTGATGTTCGCCATCAATTTCTGCGATTTCAATAATAGAAACGTCAAATGTGCCACCACCTAAATCATAAACTGCAATTTTGGTGTCGCCTTTAGGTTTATCCATACCAAATGCAAGCGCCGCTGCAGTCGGTTCATTGATAATACGCATCACTTCAAGACCCGCAATACGACCAGCATCTTTGGTGGCTTGGCGTTGTGAATCATTAAAGTAAGCTGGAACAGTAATAACCGCTTGTGTGACTTCTTCACCTAAATACGCTTCAGCGTCTTTTTTGAGTTTCATCAAAACGCGTGCTGAAATTTCAGGTGCCGCCATTTTTTTGCCGTGAACTTCTACCCATGCGTCACCATTTTCTGCTTCAGAAATTTTGTATGGCACCATGTTGATGTCTTTTTGTACAACATCTTCTTTGAATTTACGACCAATCAAACGTTTGATGGCAAATAAGGTATTTTGTGGATTAGTGACCGCTTGACGTTTTGCAGATTGACCGATCAACACTTCATCATCACTGCTGAATGCAATAATTGATGGGGTAGTTCTTGCGCCTTCGCTGTTTTCGATAACTTTGACTGCGCCATTTTCAAGGACAGCCACACACGAGTTGGTGGTTCCTAAATCGATACCGATAATTTTAGCCATAATGAATTTGCTCCGAATAATTTTTAAAAAAGAAATTGGTTAATTTTTACGTCTTGTTGAGAATATGAGGTGGTTTTAATAAATTTCAAGTGCTTAATCAGCCGCTTTTGCCACAACGACCATTGCAGGGCGAAGAAGACGACCGTTGAGCATATAGCCTTTTTGGAATACGTTAACAACGGTATTGGGTTCTGCACCTTCAACAACTTGCATGACCATGGCTTGATGATGATCTGGATTAAAAGGCAAGCCAACGGGGTCAATGGTGACGACATTGAATTTTTCAAACGCATTTTCAAATTGTTTAATAGTTAGTTCACAGCCTTCACGAAAACGTTTGACTTCTTCAGTTTCGCCGGTAGCTAATTGCATACCCATAAATAGGCTATCGAGTACAGGTAATAATTCTTTTGCAAATCCATTGAGGGCGAATTTATGGGCATCTTCGACGTCTTTTTGTGTACGACGTTTTAGGTTTTCCATTTCAGCTTGGATGCGCAGTGCTTTATCCCAATTTTCTTGACTCGCTTTTTTAGCTTCTTCAAGCTCTGCTTTTAACTCATCAATGGTGTATTCGTGTTCGCCAACTTCTGTGTGCATTGCATGTAAATCGACTTCTTCGTCGAGAAGATTGGTGAGGATGTCTTCATTTGTACTCATGTAACATTTTTCCTGTGAAAATTGTGAAAATAACGATGGTATTTAAAATGGGGATGACTATTTTAAGATTCAAGGCGCAAATTAATAATTTTTGAATTTATCGATGCAAGAGCAGCGCAATCCTTTTAAAATCGCTTATAATAGAAAAACTTCAACCTTTATTTCGAGTGTGATGAAACGATTATTCTGGCTAATGTTAGTGACATGTCTATTTCATAGTGTGCAAAGTGAAGCCAAAAACGTATCATCGCCAATGCAATGTGTGGCATTTAGCCCTTATGTGAATAGTCTTTCTCCTAATGGTGGTTCTCAGCCAAGTACTGCGTTAATTGAATCATTGCTAGGCAATATTGCCACGCAAACGCCATTTCGATGTATTATGACGTATGGTGTGTTAAACGGTTTAGAGGCTATTTTCCCTATTGCAAAGCAACACGGGATAAAAGTCATTGCAATTTTGTGGATTGATAAAGATAAAAATGTCAATACGGATTCTATTTCGCATGGCATCGCGCTCGCAAAGCAATATCCTGATACTATTATTCGGTTAAGTTGTGGTTCTGAGTTGCGAACACGTCACAATTATGCGTTTGATAGTGAAACTCAGCGTTGTTTAAACGCCTTACGTGAAGCGAAAGTATCGCAGCCAATAGGTGTGATCGATACATGGTGGGAATGGTGTAATCGAACGCAACCGTGTCATCAAAATCAGTTTAGTGCGCAAGTTGACTGGGTGGGAATAAATGTCTTTCCATGGTGGGAGAATAAACATTCTGGTTTATTTTCCTGTGTTTCTGCGAAAAACGCAGCGGATTTTCATTTAGCACGATGGCAAGAAGTGAAAAAAATACATCCCGATAAAGAGGTTATTTTAACAGAATTTGGCTGGCCAAATGCACCTCACAATACATTACAATCGAATAGTAAAATGGACGTATCGTGTGCCAGTGCAAGTGATAAAAATCAGCACGACGTGATTGAGCAAACATTTAAAAAGTTAAAACAAAAAGCGATTTCTGGTGTGGCATTTGAAGCTTTTTCAGAAAATTGGAAACCCGATGAAGAAGGGGAAACTGGGCGTTACTGGGGGCTTTGTGATAGTCTGCCACCTTATACATGCCATACTTCTTCATTGCATCTTAACCCATAATATTTATTTCATTGAGACAATCCCGCGTGAAATCATTTTTACTTATGCTCAATGCGTTGTGTTTAGTATTCGCTTCGCAAGTGAGTTATGCGCGTCATGCCGCTATTTTGATTGATGCGAGCAATGGCAATGTTCTTCATGAAGTGGATGCGACGCATTCGTGGTTTCCCGCTTCATTAACTAAATTGATGACGCTTTATGTCACTTTTGATGCGTTAAGCAATCAACAAATTCATCTTCATGATGTCATGCGTACCTCTGAACATGCTTCAGAACAACCTAATAGTAAGTTAGGATTGCATCACGGTGAGCATTTGACTGTTGAAGATGCTATTTTGGCAATTATTACACGCTCTGCCAATGATGCAACGGTGGTGCTAGCTGAGCATTTAGCGGTCACGGAAGATAATTTCGCTGTACGCATGACAGCAAAAGCACACTCGATGGGTATGTATAATACCTATTTCATGAATGCAACAGGGTTGCCTAATGATTGGCAAGTGACTACCGCGCGTGATATGGCGGTGCTAGCGTGGAAAATACAGAAGCAGTTTCCCGAATATTACAGCTATTTTGCCGCACACAGTTTTCAATTTAAAGGACACGAATTACAAGGAATTAATAAATTTACGGCAACCTATGAAGGTGCTGAAGGCATGAAAACCGGTTTTACGTGTGCGTCAGGCTACAATTTAATTAGCGCAGCAACGCAGCAAGGACGTCGTTTAATCGGCGTGGTGTTGGGCGGTCATACAAGTATTGAACGTTATAATTTAATGATTAATCAGATGAATCACGGTTTTGCTGGCGATTACGCGGTGGTAGGGAATGTCAATACCATGGCAACAAGCAATGCAGGTATTCCGCCTCATCAGCTAGAGTGCGGCAGTGGTACTGTGCATAGCGAGGAACATGAAGCCACACATCATAATAAGACCCGTCGAGGAAAAGGGCGAATTTTAGCGCAGTCACTCAAAGTCAAACCCCGTCATGCGCGACATGCGCATCACTAAAAGAGTGATAAATTCAAAAATTATTAATGACCAAACCGGCATAATTTTGTATAGTTGCCAAAGATTTTTAACAACGGGATGTGTCTTCAAGGGCATCCCGTTTTGCTTATAAGAAGGAACGTACTTTAATGAATTCCGCACAATTAGTGTTAGAAGATGGCAGCATATTTACTGGCATATCCATAGGCGCTGAAGGCTGTAGTGTCGGTGAGGTCGTTTTTAACACCGCGCTAACAGGTTATCAAGAAATTCTCAGTGATCCCTCCTACGCACAACAAATTGTTACCTTAACCTATCCGCATATTGGCAACGTTGGTACCACAAGTGAAGATGATGAATCACGTGGGGTGTTTGCAAGTGGTCTTGTGATTCGTGACTTGCCTTTACTTACAAGCAATTGGCGAAGTGAAAAAACATTACAGCAATATTTGCTTGATAATAACGTGGTGGCGATTGCTGATATTGATACACGAAAATTAACACGATTATTGCGTGATAAAGGGGCTCAACGTGGCTGTATTATTGCTGGTGAAAATACGTCTATTGAACAAGCGCAAGCAGCAATTAACGCGTTTTCTGGTTTAAAAGGATTGGATTTAGCAAAAGAAGTGACGACAAATGACATTTATGAATGGACTGAAAATACATGGAATTTACGTCACGGACATTTGCCTGCTCAGAATTTAACGAAGCACGTTGTTGCTTATGACTTTGGGATTAAACGCAATATCTTGCGTCTACTCGCTAATCGCGGGTGCCGCGTAACCGTCGTTCCTGCAAAAACACCTGCGGCAGCAGTGTTGTCACTCAAACCCGATGGTGTATTTTTATCAAACGGTCCGGGTGATCCTGAGCCATGTACTTATGCCATTGAAGCGATTAAAACTATTTTAGAGAATAAAACGCCCGTGTTTGGTATTTGTTTAGGCCATCAATTGTTGGCGCTCGCGAGTGGCGCGAAGACGCTTAAAATGAAATTCGGGCATCATGGTGGTAATCATCCCGTGCAAGAAAAATCGACAGGGCGCGTGATGATTAGTAGTCAAAACCACGGCTTTGCCGTTGATGAATCCACATTGCCTTCAAATTTGATTGCGACTTATCATTCATTATTTGATGGTAGTTTACAGGGAATTAAGCGAACTGATTGCCCCGCGTTTAGCTTTCAAGGTCATCCAGAGGCGAGTCCAGGGCCTCATGATGTTGAGGCGTTATTTGATGAGTTTATTACGTCAATGGATGTGAGATAAGACGTGAGCGCCTTAAAAAAAGTGCCTTTATTTTAGCGAAATGGCGTATTTAGAGTTTGAAAAAACGACGCCAATTCGCCATAACTATATCAATGGCGCTATTTATGCAATGGCAGGCGCGAATGAACAGCATAATCTTATTACCGGCAACATTTTTTTGCACTAAGAGCGTCAGCTGATGGGATGAAAAATGGTTGTCGCGTATTTGCCAGTGATATGAAGTTTCGGGCGCTGACAGGTGATTTTGACTATCTTCCTGATGTGATGATGGTGTGTGATCAAGAGGACATGCGCCTATTACAAAGAAAGGCCCTGTTTGATTGCCGAGGTATCTTCCATGAGTACAGTGATCATTGAACGTCGTGAAAATGGCTGACTTATTCTCAAGTGCCGAATTTACGTTATTACATGATTACATGCTCGTTGATGCCAATCAAAAAAAACAGATGGAATACTATGACAGATATGCACAAAATCAGTGGCGGACGGCATTTTTGGACGAAGGGGAAACGCTCGATATTCACTGTGAACATTTCCATGCTGTTTTTAGATATAAAGATATAAATATGATTTACGCCGATGTGATATTTGCCTAAATAAAAAATAACAGATTTAAAATGATACAAAACCACTCAACGTGTAAGTAGACAATGCCAAAAAGAACCGACATAAAATCCATTTTATTATTAGGCGCAGGGCCAATTGTTATTGGTCAAGCGTGTGAATTTGATTATTCAGGCACTCAAGCCTGCAAAGCATTGCGCGAAGAGGGGTATCGCGTTATTTTGGTGAATTCCAATCCCGCGACGATTATGACGGATCCCGATATGGCGGATGCGATTTATATCGAGCCTATTGATTGGCAGACCGTTGAAAAAATTATTGCAAAAGAGCGTCCAGATGCCATATTGCCAACCATGGGCGGGCAAACGGCGCTTAATTGTGCATTAGCGTTAGATGAGCATGGCGTTCTTGCAAAATACAACGTTGAAATGATTGGCGCCACTAAAGAAGCAATCAATAAAGCGGAAGATAGACAACTTTTCAATGATGCGATGGCGCGTATTGGTCTTGAAGTTGCCAAATCAAAAACGGCACATTCAATGGAAGAAGCGCTTGAAGCCCAAAAAGAAGTAGGGTATCCAACTGTTATTCGCCCGTCATTTACGATGGGGGGAAGTGGTGGTGGTATCGCGTACAACAAAGAAGAGTTTATTGAAATTTGTGAGCGTGGTTTGTATTTGTCGCCAACCAATGAATTGCTGATTGAAGAATCTGTTTTAGGTTGGAAAGAGTACGAAATGGAAGTCGTACGTGATTCAAAAGACAACTGTATTATCATTTGTTCGATTGAAAATTTTGACCCGATGGGTGTTCATACGGGGGATTCGATTACGGTGGCTCCGGCTCAGACGCTTTCAGACAAAGAATACCAAATTTTGCGTAATGTATCGCTGGCTATTTTGCGCGAGATTGGCGTCGATACTGGCGGCTCAAACGTACAAGTGGCTATTAATCCCGCTGATGGACGTATGATCATTATTGAAATGAATCCACGAGTATCGCGATCTTCTGCATTAGCCTCAAAAGCAACAGGCTTTCCAATCGCAAAAGTGGCTGCAAAATTAGCCGTAGGGTATACGCTTGATGAGTTGCAAAATGAAATTACGGGTGGCAAAACACCAGCATCGTTTGAGCCATCGATTGACTATGTTGTTGTTAAGGTACCTCGATTTACCTTTGAAAAGTTCCCTCAAGCCGATGACCGTCTAACGACGCAAATGAAATCCGTTGGCGAAGTGATGGCCATTGGACGCACCTTCCAAGAGTCCTTACAAAAAGCCCTACGTGGCTTGGAAATTGGGATTAGTGGGCTAGATGAAATTGTCGATTTATCTGCAGATGATGCTGGCGATAAAATGCGTCGTGAAATGCGTCATCCCGGTCCAGATAGATTGCTTTACGTTGCAGATGCTTTCCGTAGCGGAATGAGTATTGAAGAAGTGCATGAATCAAGCAAAATTGATCCATGGTTTTTAGCGCAAGTGGAAGATTTGGTGTTAACTGAAAAATCACTTTCAACAAAAACATTGTCAACGCTTAAAATGGGTGAACTTTATCGCCTCAAACGCAAAGGATTTTCAGATTTACGTTTAGCGAAATTACTTGACGCTTCTGAAACAGAAGTGCGCAATACGCGACATAAACAAAATATTCGCCCTGTTTATAAACGTATCGATTCATGTGCAGCGGAATTTTCATCTGATACTGCTTATTTGTATTCAACCTATGAAGAAGAATGTGAAGCACGTGTATCGGATAAAGAGAAAATTATTATTCTAGGTGGCGGTCCTAATCGTATTGGGCAAGGCATTGAATTTGATTATTGCTGCGTACATGCAGCGCTTGCTTTGCGTGAGGATGGTTATGAAACCATTATGGTTAACTGTAACCCTGAAACAGTTTCAACCGACTTTGATACGTCAGACCGTCTCTACTTTGAATCATTGACGCTTGAAGATGTACTTGAAATTGTGCATATTGAAAAGCCAACGGGCGTGATTGTGCAATACGGTGGACAAACACCGCTTAAACTGGCACGCGCTTTAGAAGCAGCCGGTGTGCCCATTATTGGTACATCACCAGATTCGATTGATTTAGCGGAAGATCGTGAGCGTTTCCAAAAATTACTCGAGCGTTTAGGTTTAAAACAGCCTCCTAATGCAACGGCTCGCTCAACTGAGCAAGCGATTAACGCAGCACGTGAATTAGGTTATCCACTGGTGGTTCGTCCGTCTTATGTTTTAGGTGGTCGCGCTATGGAGATCGTGTTTAATGAGGAAGGTTTGCAGCGTTACATGAAAGAAGCGGTCAGTGTGTCAAATGATTCGCCTGTTTTGCTTGATCGCTTCCTTGATGACGCTGTTGAAATGGATGTCGATGCTATTTACGATGGTGAGCGCGTATTGATTGGTGGGTTGATGGAGCATATTGAGCAAGCTGGCGTGCATTCTGGTGACTCGGCGTGTTCTTTGCCTCCTTATGATTTAGCACCTGCTTTGCAAGATAAATTGCGTGAGCAAGTGGCTAAAATGGCCGAAGCGCTGGGTGTTCGTGGTTTGATGAATACACAGTTCGCTATTCAAGGTGAAGATATTTATGTGTTAGAAGTCAATCCTCGTGCATCACGTACCGCACCTTTTGTATCAAAAGCAACGGGCTACCCTCTTGCGAAAATTGCCGCGCGAGTGATGGTTGGGCAAACCCTTACGCAGCAAGGTATTACGCAGGAGCGTATTCCAGAGTATTTTTCTGTCAAAGAAGCGGTTTTTCCTTTTGTCAAATTTCCGGGTGTTGATCCTTTGCTTGGCCCAGAAATGAAGTCAACGGGTGAGGTGATGGGGGTGGGTAAAACGTTTGGTGAAGCGTTTGCAAAATCACAACGTGCCGCCGGCGTGGATTTAAGTCATAGTGGAAAAGTGCTGATTAGTATTCGTGATAAAGATAAGGCGAAGTTGCCAGAAATTGCGCGTATGCTTGTCGAGAAACAATATGAAATTGTGGCAACAGGTGGGACAGCGCGATTTTTAAAAGAGGCCGGTTTCCCTTGCGAGCTCGTTTATAAAGTCAATGAAGGGCGTCCCAACACGGTTGATATGATTAAAAACGATCAAATTCAGTTGATTATCAACACCACCGAAGGAAAAAAAGCCATTTCCGATTCATTCACCATGCGCCGTGAAGCATTGCAGCATCGTGTGACCTATTATACGACCATGGCAGGTGCACGCGCGGCGTGTTTTGCGCTCGGTGAGCTTGATGCAGGTGATGTAAATTGTTTACAGGATTTACATAAAAGCCTAAATTAAGCATCAAAATGTGGGTGTTAATGTCGAGTTGACACCCGCGATATATATTATTTTGGAGTGTTGAAAATGAGTAAAGTTCCTCTCACCGTGAAAGGTGCAGAAAAATTAAAAGCGGAATTAGAAGAATTAAAAACCGTTGTGCGCCCACGCATTATTAACGCCATCTCTGAAGCTCGTGCGCATGGCGATTTAAAAGAAAATGCTGAATATCATGCTGCAAAAGAGCAGCAAAGTTTTGCGGAAGGGCGTATTGGTGAGATTGAAGGTAAACTGGCGAACGCGCAAATTATTGATGTCACCAAAGTCGATGCAAACGGTAAAGTCATTTTTGGTGCAACCGTAGAAATCGAAGACTTGAATACGGAAAAACGTTTCACTTATCAGATTGTAGGGGAAGATGAAGCGAATATTAAAGAAGGGCGTATTTCTATTGGCTCACCTATTGCTCGTGCGTTAATTGGTAAATTTGTTGAAGATGTCGTGACGGTAAAAGCGCCAGCAGGTGACGTAGATTACGAAATTATTTCAATCTTGTACATCTAAGAAAATAGAAAGCGAAAGTCAAAGATAAAAATGTTTTTTTTCATCTTTGACCCTTTACTGTGAAATTCTATTTATTTGGATTTAATCTATAAATAACAATGATTTGTCCAATAGATTGTATGAGCTCTGCCATAGTTTCATTGCAAATTTGCTCACTTAATACCTTACGTTCATCACGTTCAGCGCGAATTTTGACCTTAATCAATTCATGACTATTGAGTGCTAATTCAATTTCTGCAAGCACGCCTGTTGTTAAACCTGCTTGACCTATCATGACAACGGGTTTTAAATTATGTGCCTGTGATTTCAATTTTTTCTTTTGTAATGTATCCACACTTTTCTCTGTTCAAACTGATAATAAACTTTAATTCTACACTAAAAATGGTGCATGATGGCACGAAGTAAAAGCAGTAATCGCTGGATGCAAGAACATTTTGATGATGAATATGTCAAAATGGCACAAGCGCAAGGTTATCGCTCTCGTGCGGTCTTTAAGCTCAAAGAAATAAATGAGAAAGATAATTTAATAAAAAATGGCATGAATATTGTCGATTTAGGGGCTGCACCGGGAGGTTGGTCGCAGTTAGCTCGGCAGTTGATGGGGGGGCATGGTCAGCTCATTGCGCTGGATATTTTGCCCATAGAGCCGCTAGAGGGTGTCACAACCATTCTTGGGGATTTTCGAGAGGAAAGTGTCCTGAATGCGCT
>JBDLQG010000050.1:0-13190 GCA_039800705.1 Pseudomonadota bacterium | reverse complement strand
CGATACAACATTCCCAATTGGAAACATTTATGTATGGCCAGTTCCGAATAATCAGTATCAAATTTTCGTTACCATTATGGTACAACTGCAAGCATTTCAAAATTTAAGTGATCAAATCATTTTACCTCCTGAATACTTGGATGCATTGCAATGGAATCTAGCAGATCGAATATTGACAATTTACGGTATGCCAGAAAATCCAAAGATTACAAAGTATGCTGAAGCAAGTATGCGAGCTATCGAAGAAGTCAATTCACAAATTCCATTGTTGCATATGCCTATAGCTTTGCGTGGCAAGTCTGGAGCATACAATATCTATGGAGATTTCTACGTTGGAAGTGCTGGATAATGGCAAAATCAGCTCTAACTATTGGTGCTTATCAAGCAAGAAGTGTTATTGCATCTGCACAACGATGTGTTAATCTTTATTTAGAGGCTAATCCACAAGGTAGCGTATTTCCATTTACGCACTATCCAACACCAGGCTTAACTTTAAAAAGTAACGTGCCTGCTATTTCGTGGAGAGGATTATATTCTGCAAGCAATAATCAACTATATGGTGTGTGTGGCAATATTGTTTATGCCATTAGCAGTTCATTTGTTTGTACCGTTATAGGAACAATTACATCCTACGCTGGGCCAGTTTCAATGGTAGATAATACCGTTGATTTAATTTTAGTAGAAGGATTTCGCAGCGAAGCCTTTGCTAAAATTGAGCTACATCGCCCCAGTTTAAAGCAAGTACTTCTCTACCCAAATGATAGCAATATTATCGCACTCGCCAGTGATAGCGTGATTGATGTACCCGCAAATTTACCGCTACTGGATTTAAATCAACCCGCTGAGATTGCAGCGTTCATTTTGCATACCTTTTTGAAATTATGAGCATTGAATCTTGCGTTATCTATGAAAAAAAACCGCTATTAAGTGTTAATGAAGCACAAGAGCGCATTTACGCGGCTCTTTCACCGCTCACACAAAGCGAGCAGATTCCATTAAAACAAGCACTTGGGCGAGTTT
Organism: Pseudomonadota bacterium; assembly: GCA_039800705.1. Classification (GTDB taxonomy): domain Bacteria; phylum Pseudomonadota; class Gammaproteobacteria; order Methylococcales; family Methylomonadaceae; genus UBA10906. The sequence goes on along the minus strand of JBDLQG010000050.1, from coordinate 12,170 downwards.
TAGCGCAAACGATATATTCCCCTATTTCTCTCCCTTTTGCACAAAATTCCGCTATGGATGGGTATGCGTTTTGCAGCCGAGGGCTGTCGAGTAATGCACCGTTCACGTTAACACAAATTGGTGCGGTGTTTGCAGGTAGTCCTTTCAATGGCGACTTAAAAGAAGGCGAATGTGTGCGCATTTTTACAGGAGGTGTTGTACCTGATAATGCGGATTCCGTTGTGATGCAAGAACAAGTCAGTGCGGTTGACGTTATCGTTCATTTTCCCGCTGGGATACAATTTGGTAAAAATATCCGTCACATTGGAGAAGATGTCCGCGCAGGCGACCCGCTTTGCCTCGCACATAAAACGCTTAGCGCGATTGATTTAGGTTTTTTAGCCTCTGCAGGCATTGACAATGTTAATGTGATACGAAAACTCAACATTGCTTATTTTTCAACAGGTGATGAGTTAATTGGCCTAGGCGAAAAGCTGACCACGGGGAAAATTTATGATAGCAATCGCTACAGTTTGCACGGCTTATTGCAAAACCCCAATTATAACGTATTTGATGGGGGCGTCATTGCTGATGACCGTGCGTTACTCAAACAAACACTTCAGCAAGTCGCTGAAAAATTTGATGTTGTCATTACCACCGGTGGGGCATCAGTTGGTGATGCCGATTATGTCAAAGCCGTTTTAGATGAATGTGGCAGCGTTAATTTTTGGAAAATTGCCATGAAACCCGGCAAGCCACTTGCTTTTGGTAAAATAGGTCAGTGTTATTTTTTTGGGTTACCAGGAAATCCTGTGGCGGTCACAACGACATTTGATATTATTTTAAAGCCTGCGCTACGCTATTTGACAAGTACACACGTTCAAAAAAAATTACTATTTTCAGCGATTTGCACAACACCACTCAAAAAATCCCGTGGTCGACAAGAATTCCAACGCGGTATTCTCACGCAAACACCCGAGGGCGTGCTTGAAGTCGCCACATCGGGGCATCAAGGCTCCCATGTACTCAGTTCAGCAAGCACTGCAAATTGTTATATTATTTTAAATGAAGACGTTACCGCCGTCGCTTGTGGTGATCGTGTGAACGTCTTATTGTTTTAATTATGTGGCTCACATTCTGGAATAAAAACTAAAATATGACTGATCACAAAGATTTATTTAATGCGTTAAATCACGCTGCAATCCTCACTGAAACCGATTTAGATGGAAAAATCATCTCTGCTAATGCCCGTTTTTGTGAAATTTCCGGTTACAGTGAAGCAGAATTACTTGGCTCAACGCATCATATAGTCAATTCAAATTACCATCCCAAAGAATTTTTCATCGAACTGTGGCAAACCATCAGCAATGGTGACGTCTGGATTGGTGAAATTTGTAATAAAAATAAAGATGGCCAAGATTTTTGGATGCACGCGACGATTTTCCCTATTTTTCGTGAAAATACGCGTGAAATTTACAAATATGCCGCCATCCGTTTTGATATCAATGATAAAAAACGTGAAGAACTTGCCTTAAAAAATCATATTGAACATTATCGCGCTGCGATTGAAACAACGGATGGTTTTTGCTATATCGATAATAAAGAAGGTCGATTTTTAGAAGTGAGTGATAATTTTTGTCAGCTTTCGGGTTATCACCGCGAAGAATTACTCACGATGTCGTTTTGTGATACAGATGGCAGTCTTTATGACGATGACGAGGCGTCTAAGAGTCAATGGTGTTGCAGTGATATTTTAGAAAAAATTATGTTACATGATTGCAAGATGTTTGAATCCAAGCGACGTCGCAAAGACGGCTCAATCTGGCTTGCTGAAATTACCGCCACCGCCTCACCGATTAATAACAATACCATTTTTCTCTTTATCCACGATATTACAGAGCGTCGCGCAGCTGAAAAAGAGAATGAAATACTCAAAAAACAAGTCTATCAAATGCAAAAAGTGGACAGCATTGGACGCTTAACATCCGGTATTGCTCATGATTTTAATAATATCTTAGCGTGCATGCTCGGATATAACGAATTAAATACTTACGCTGCGCAAGATATAAACGACCATGCACTTCAAGCCGAAGTAACCGCCAATACAACGCAAATTGCCATTGCAGGAAAGCGAGCCGTCGAGTTAATTGAAAAGATGTTGACGTATTGCCGCCAAGATACGATACGAACTGATATGAAGGTGCGCCCCACAGGGGAAATCATTAGCGAAGTGCTTGAACTGCTCCGCCCCGTATTAACCCGTAAAATTAACGTGTTATCCACTGTCAGTACGGATTGCACAATTGAAATTGATGCGACCGATTTGCAGCAAGTATTAATGAATTTACTTGTGAACGCACGAGATGCCATGAAAAATGACTCTAGTATCAATAACCATAGCGCAGTGATTCATGTCGAGGTGAAACTCATCCATGACGTGCAGTGTCAATGCGATGCTTGTTTAACGATGATTTTAGGTGATTTTATAGAACTGAGTGTATCTGATTGTGGTGGAGGAATGGATAAAGAAGTGATTAAACATATTTTTGATCCCTTTTTCACCACAAAAGAAGTTGGCGAAGGCACCGGTCTTGGTTTATCGGTAGTTAGTGGCATTGTGCATCATTCTCGGGGGCATATTGTGATTGAATCTAGCATCGAAAAAGGTACCACATTTAGGCTACTGTTTCCCACTACCGCTCCCTCAACACATTGAGCGCATCGCTTCACATTTTAAATACCGTTTTTGGTTATCCGCAATTTCGCGGGCAACAAGAAGCGATTATCAGCGGTGTCATTAATGGACAAGATGCGCTTGTTTTGATGCCTACGGGGGGCGGAAAATCCCTGTGCTATCAAATTCCCGCGTTAGTGCGCGAGGGCGTTGGCGTTGTTATTTCACCCTTAATTGCGCTCATGCAAGATCAGGTTAACACACTTCAACAACTCGGTATTCGAGCGGCTTTTCTCAATTCAACACTCACAAGCGAGCAAACGCGCGACGTTGAATTGAAGCTCAAACAAGGTGACATTGATTTACTCTATATAGCACCTGAGCGCCTTGCCATTGAGTCTACACAACGTTTTCTAAAGTCTCTTTCTATATCTTTATTTGCCATTGATGAAGCACATTGTGTTTCACAATGGGGACATGATTTCCGTGTTGATTACCTCAACTTATCCGTTCTTCATGAGCAATTTCCTTATGTACCGCGCATCGCGCTCACTGCTACGGCAGATGAGCGAACACGTCTTGAAATTCAGCAACGACTACAACTTGAAAACGCGCCACTGTATATCAGCGGGTTTGACCGCCCCAATATTCGCTACACCATCGTTCAAAAACAAGCAGCAAAGAATAGAAGCGAACGGCATCAACTCCTCGACTTTATTCGCAAACATCACGAAGGCGATGTCGGTGTTGTCTATTGTTTATCGCGCAAAAAAGTGGATGCTGTCGCGCAGTGGCTATGTGAAAAAGGCTTAAATGCCCTGCCCTATCACGCGGGATTATCTGCTGAAGAGCGCAAAAAAAATCAACATGAATTTTTAATGCAAGACAGTATTATTATCGTAGCCACGATTGCATTTGGCATGGGCATCGATAAACCGAATGTGCGCTTTGTTGCGCATTTGGATTTACCTAAAAGCGTTGAAGCGTATTATCAAGAAACTGGTCGCGCGGGGCGTGATGGTCAACCTGCTAACGCTTGGATGGCGTATGGTTTGCAAGATATTGTCATTTTGCGTCGCTGGATTGCCTTGTCTGATGCGGACGATACGCATAAACGCCTTGAAAATTACAAACTCGACGCCATGCTTGCGTTATGTGAACAAGTGCATTGCCGTCGACATACCCTGCTACAGTATTTTGGTGAAACACCCACGTCTACCTGCGGAAATTGTGACACGTGCCTTGAGCCAGCTCAAACATGGGATGGCACGATCGCCGCGCAGCAAGCATTATCGTGTATTTTCCGCACAGGTCAGCGTTTTGGTGTTGCCTATTTAATTGACGTTCTGCAAGGCATTGAAACAGAGCGTATTCGCCAATTTAATCACGATAAACAATCGACATTCGGTATTGGAAAAGCATTAGATGATACGCAGTGGCAATCGGTTTTTCGACAGTTAATGGCGCGAAATCTCGTCAGCGTAGATTTTGAGCATTTCAATACACTGCAACTCACTGAAAAAAGCCGCCCTATTCTGCGCGGTGAAGAACGCCTTATGCTGCGACTCGAAACGCGTCCAGCCAAAACCCCTCGTGCCGCTAAAGTCGTCAAAAAAACGCAGTTAACTGAAGATCTTAAATCGCGTTTCTGGGAAGCACTACGCGCAAAACGGCGTGAACTGGCTGAAAATCAAGGTATTGCGCCTTATATGATTTTCCATGATGCCACGCTCATGGCGATGCTTGAATATAAACCTCGCTCACTGGCGGATATGGGTGAAATTTCCGGTATCGGTGAGCGTAAATTGCAGGCGTATGGCGACGATTTTTTGAAAATCGTGCAAACGTTCACATTGCTAGGTGATGACACCATAACCAGCAGCGCCTTGTCGATTCGACTGTTTACATTAGGGCATGATATCACCAGTCTTGCCAGTATTCGTCAACTACAAGAAACCACCATTTACGCCCATCTAGCCGATGGTATCGCGCAAAATGAACTTGCACTTAACGACGTCATTGATATTCCCGACACGGATATGCAAACCATCAAAACCGCGATTGACAATTTACCCGATGAATATAAAAACTCCGTTAAACTTGTCTATGAAGCGTTGAATGAAAAATACAGTTACGGTGTTTTGCGTTGCGTTCGTGCGGCACTCAGCAGGTTTTAATTGTTGAATGGAAAATTTGACTATAATACCCAACCATTGCATTAAAAATATCAATTAAAGGGGCGTATGTTTACAGGAATTATTTTGGCCGTCGGCAAAATTACCGCAATTGAACCCAGTGGGGGCGATGTGCGCTTAACATTGCATACAGGAAAACTGCCGCTCGACGATGTTGCACTCGGTGACAGTATTGCGGTGAATGGTGTTTGTTTAACCGCTATTGCACTAGGAAAGGATTTTTTTAGCGCGGATGTGTCTAATGAAACGCTTTCGCGCACAAGTTTAGCCCATGCAAAAATTGGCGCACCAGTGAATTTAGAACTCGCCCTCACACCAACCACGCGACTTGGCGGGCATATTGTGAGCGGTCATGTTGACGGCATAGGCACCGTGGTCGATAAAAAAAACGACGGGCGCTCTATTCGTTTCACGCTCAAAGCCCCTGATGAATTGGCAAAATATATCGCACAAAAAGGCTCGATTTGCATTGATGGCATTAGTTTAACGGTTAATCATGTCAATGGCGCCCAGTTCGATATCAATATTGTTCCCCATACACTCAGCGAAACGACACTCAATCATGCTTCAGTGGGTACGCAAGTGAACTTAGAAGTTGACCTGCTTGCGCGTTACATGGAGCGATTAATGAAAGGTGAATCCGCCGCTAAGCCGAGTTCTGCCATCACAATGGAATTATTACAAAACAGTGGATTTATAGCGCAATGAACAGTACACAAGAAATTATCGACGATTTACGGCAAGGCAAAATGGTCATTATCATGGATGATGAAGACCGCGAAAATGAAGGCGATCTCGTCATGGCGGCGCATTTTACGCGCCCTGAAGATATCAATTTTATGGCGCGTTACGGACGCGGTTTAATTTGCTTAACACTTACCCCAGAGCGTTGCCAAAAGCTACGTTTGCCGCTAATGGTCAGCGACAATAAAACGCCCTATTATACCAACTTCACCGTGTCTATTGAGGCCGCTGAAGGCGTGACAACCGGTATTTCAGCGGCAGATAGAGCGCAAACCATTAAAGCCGCTGTCGCGCCAGATGCTCGCGCTGAAGATTTAGTACAACCCGGTCATATTTTCCCGTTAATGGCGCAAGCGGGCGGCGTACTCAATCGCGCAGGTCATACAGAAGCAGGATGCGATTTAGCGCGACTTGCGGGCGTTGAACCTGCGGCGGTGATTGTTGAAATTTTAAACGAAGATGGCTCGATGGCACGTCGCGCGGATTTAGAAAAATTTGCCGCACAACATGATCTCAAAATTGGCACTATTGCCGACTTGATTCATTATCGTATTCAACATGAAAATACGCTTGATAGAATCAGCGAATGCGCCTATCCCACCGAATTTGGTGATTTTCGTTTATATGCGTATCAAGACAGAAACGATAATAATCTGCATTTAGCGCTAGTTATGGGAAAAGTAAGTGGTGATGAACCTGTTTTAGTGCGCGTTCATGCGCGTAACGTGCTCGATGATGTGTTTTCGTCTAAGCGCAGTGAATCGAGTATGTCTATTCGCAGCGCGATGGAAAAAATCGCTCAAGCGGGTCGCGGCGTGCTGGTCATTATTCGTCAAAATGAAACCAATAAAGCCCTTGCTGAATTGATTCATCGCTATGAACTCGCAGACAATGGTCATCAAGCGCCACCACAAAATAACGATGTCGACTGGTGCACCACCGGCACTGGCGCACGGATATTAGGCGATTTAGGCGTCAAAAAACTCAAGGTGCTTGGTGTGCAGAAAAAGTACGTTGCACTGTCCGGATTTGATTTAGAAGTGTCAGAACACGTTGGATAATTTTTTACTTTTAATTTTTTACGAGATTACATCACTATGTCACAAAAAATACGAAAAGCGGTTTTCCCTGTTGCAGGTTTAGGTACACGTTTTTTACCTGCAACCAAAGCCAGTCCAAAGGAAATGTTGCCGATTGTCGATAAACCTTTAATTCAATACGCGGTCGAAGAAGCGGTTGCAGCAGGTATTGATACCATTATTTTTGTTACCGGTCGAAGCAAAAACGCGATTGTGGATCATTTTGATAAAGCGTATGAACTTGAAAATGAACTCGCTATTCGTGGTAAAACCGAAACATTAAAAATGATTCGTCAAATGATGCCGCCCAATGTGACGTTTATTTTCATTCGTCAAGCCGAAGCCTTAGGATTAGGTCACGCGGTGCATTGTGCCAAACGCGCTGTGGGCAATGAACCGTTTGCGGTGATTTTAGCGGACGATTTAATCCGCAATGGTGATAACGGCTGTTTAACGCAAATGGTCGCGCAATATCACAAAAACCAATGCAGTATTTTAGGTGTTGAGCGTATCAATCCAGAAGAAACCGATAAATACGGGATTGTGAAAACCAAAGAACTCACGCCAACATTAGGTCAAGTGGATTTAATTGTTGAAAAACCCTCGCCAGACCGTGCACCATCGAATCTTGCAGTCGTTGGACGTTATATTTTAACGCCTGCTATTTTTCACAAAATCGAAGAAACCGGTAAAGGCGCAGGCGGCGAAATTCAATTAACCGACGCGATTGCAGCGTTGATGCTTGAGCAAAACGTCTTTGCGTATGAATTTGAAGGCAAACGCTACGATTGCGGTTCAAAATTAGGCTATTTGCAAGCGACGGTTGAAGAAGGTTTAGTTCATCCCGAAGTGAAGGAAGAATTCCTCGCGTATTTGAAAAACCTCGCTTTAGTTTAACTAACATCTTACTCTTTTGAAGGGATGACAATGAAATACTTTATAGAAAAAAAATCCATTATCGGCATTGTCATTCTTTCGCTGATGCTGACGGGGTGTATTTATTGGCTGCGTGCGTTTCAGGTGTATCAGCAAATGAGCGATTTTGATAAAAATTTCGCTATTGTCGTCACCGATGAATTTACATTGCAATTTAAAGATCCGGTACTTTACAACAAAGATTTTGTATCGCTCTCAAAACTTTTCCCCAGCGACGACTCCCCTACTCCAACGGGTCGCAAATGGCGTTACTGGTTTCGAAAAATTGATGCGCAAGGCAATGTGATTAAACCCGAAATAAAGTTCTACACAGACCTTTATTTCAATAAAGAAAGCAAACTCACCGCATGGTCGTTTTCCTCTTTGTTTTTGGAAATTGCACCGCCTAAATTTTTAGAAGTATCGCTGCGCTCGATTGGTGGTGCGGAAATTGACAAAGAAAAAAGACAGCTCAAAGCCAATAGCGCCTTGCTTGAGAAAATTAGCGATAATTTGCCCAAAAAACCCGCTGTAGTCGCAAAATTAGGCGAACCGCTTGAAATCAAAGACGAGCCAGAACAAGAAATTTATATGTATCATTTCCAACTGGAAACGCAAGGCATTGAAAAAGGCTATGAAGACCGTGCTTTAAACGAAGTCAAACTCACGTTTGATAAAAAGACCCAAGAATTAACCCGTATGGCGGGACGTTTTGCCGGTTTAAAAGTATCCATCAATTACAAAAAGTTCTTAGTTGAACATTCACAAGACGATTAAAATCCCCCCTAGCCCCCCTTTACTAAAGGGGGGTATTCATTTTCTTCTCTCCCACGTTAGAAATACATCATGCTAGACGACATCAAAAAAGCACTTTGGTCAACAGCCGACAAGCTCCGCGCCAATATGGACGCGGCAGAATATAAACACCTTGTTTTAGGGCTTATTTTTGTCAAATATATCTCCGATACGTTTGCTGCGCGGCGCAGTGAATTAGAGCGACGCTTCAACGACCCCAGCGATGAGTATTATCTCGACGAACCCGAACTTATCCCCGATGAACTCGAAGACCGCGATTATTACACCAGCGTCAACGTGTTTTGGGTACCCGAAACCGCCCGCTGGGAAACTATTCGCGCCGCTGCCAAGCAAGCCGACATCGGTAAACGCATTGATGACGCCCTCGCCATTATTGAAGTTGAAAATCCCAAACTCAAAAATATTCTTGATAAACGCTACGCTCGCGCCCAACTTCCTGACGGCAAACTCGGTGAACTCGTTGACGTAGTGTCTACCATCGGTTTTGGTGAAGATGCTGGCAATGCGCGTGATGTATTAGGTCAAGTGTATGAATATTTCCTCGGGCAATTCGCCAGCGCAGAAGGGAAAAAAGGCGGACAATTCTACACCCCCGCCAGCATCGTCAAAACCTTAGTTGCCGTTCTCGCGCCACATCATGGCAAAGTCTATGACCCCTGTTGCGGCAGTGGCGGAATGTTTGTGCAATCTGAAAAATTTATCAAAGCGCATGGCGGCAATATCGGTGATGTGTCTATTTACGGGCAAGAATCCAATCCAACAACGTGGCGACTTGCCGCGATGAATTTGGCGATTCGTGGCATTGATTACAATTTAGGCAGAGAACCCAGCGACACCTTCACCAAAAATCAACACGCGGATTTACGCGCTGATTTTGTTTTAGCCAATCCGCCTTTTAATATCAGTGATTGGTGGCATGGGAGTTTAGAAGGTGATCCGCGTTGGGTTTATGGCACACCGCCACAAGGAAACGCCAACTACGCATGGCTGCAACATATTCTTTATCATCTCAAGCCAAACGGCCGCGCGGGCATTGTTTTGGCAAATGGTTCAATGAGTTCTAGCCAAAACAGCGAAGGCGATATTCGTCGCGCCATGGTGGAGGCGGATGTGGTCGATGTAATGATTGCGCTACCTGGACAGCTATTTTTTAATACGCAAATTCCCGCGTGTTTGTGGTTCTTAACCAAACAAAAAACCACACGGCAAGGCGAAGTGCTATTTATTGATGCGCGTAAACTAGGCAGTATGATTAGCCGTGTGCAAGCCGAGCTGACCGATGAAATCATTGACCGTATTGCCAGTACGGTGGCTTCATGGCGCAGTGAAAATGAATCCGACTATCAAGATATTGCGGGGTACTGTCGCACCGTTTCATTAGACGAAATTGCACAACATGGTCACGTCCTCACACCCGGACGTTACGTTGGCGCAGAAGAAGTCGAGGATGACGACGACGCCTTTGCTGATAAAATGCAAACTCTCACCGAAAAATTAGGTGAACAAATGGCGAAAGGCGCAGAACTGGATGCGTTAATTCGGTTGAAGTTGGGCAGTTTGGGTTATAAATTTTAGGAGCAAACAATGATTGATTATCGAAAATTTCAAAAATCACTTAAAAACCTTGAGTTACAAAATGCAAATTATCAAAACATCAAATATCGTGAAAATTTGAGCGAATTAGATAAAGAGGGCATTGCCGAATCTTGTATTCAGCGTTTTGAAACTTGTTATGACTGCTTGTGGAAAGTGCTTAAACGTTATCTTATCGAAGGTTTAGGTATTCCCGAAGTACCTAATAGCCCTAAACCTATATTTCATTTAGCAAATGAAAACAAATTATTCGTCTCTTCAATAGAAAATTGGCTTTCTTATGCCGATATGCGTGTTGACACCTCTCATGATTATGATCAAGACAAAGCTGATAACTGTTTAGGGCGAATTCCAGATTTTATAGACGATGCAATTGGGCTGTATCAAACAATGTCAGGTGAAACATGGGAGTAAATACCCATATTGATATTTCAGAAAAAGATTTAAATAATCTTCATGAATTATTAAAACGCTATTTGCCAAATACCAAAATTTGGGCATTCGGCTCACGTGTAAAATGGACATCAAGACCTGATTCTGATTTAGATTTAGTTGTATTTACAACAAAAGAACAAAATCGACAAGTTCATAATTTAAAAGATGCTTTGCAAGAAAGCTCGCTTCCTTTTCGTGTTGATGTTTTAGTGTGGGATAACATCCCAGACACATTTAGAGAAAACATCAAACAACAATATTTTGTATTAGTTGATTTAAATACAAATAGGAGTTGTGGGATGAGTTCGGAATGGCAAGAAATGACATTGGGCGAATTTGCACCTTTCGTTTATGGCAAATCATTACCTGAAAAAAACAGAATTGCAGGTGAATTTCCTGTAGCAAGTTCTGCGGGGATAATTGGAACTCATACAACGCCTTTAGTTAAAACTGGAGGGATTATTGTTGGACGAAAAGGCACCGTTGGAAGTGTGACGTTATGTAAAACGCCATTTTGGGTAATTGATACCGCTTTTTACATACCAGACACACCAGATAAAGATTTGCTGTTCACATATTATCTTTTTCAAACGCTCGGCTTATCGGGCATGAACTCAGATAGCGCTGTACCTGGTCTTAACCGTGATAATGCTCATGCCGTCCCTGTTCTAATTCCACCGCTAAAAGAACAACAACAAATAGCAAGATATTTATCTATACTCGACGACCGCATCACCCTACTACGCGAAACCAACGCCACACTCGAAGCCATCGCACAGGCACTGTTTAAGTCGTGGTTTGTGGATTTCGACCCCGTACACGCCAAGGCGCAAGGCAGACAACCCGAAGGCATGGACGAACAAACTGCCGCGTTGTTTCCTGATCGTTTTGTGGAATCTGAATTGGGGATGGTGCCTTTGGGGTGGGAGGTTGTAGAGCTTGTAGAAATTTCAGAGATACTCAATGGTTATGCGTTTAAAAGTGAGGATTACATCGAAGATGAAAACGGTGTTTTTGTTCTTAGAACGACAAACTTCAGTGATGATGGTTATGCAAAGCGTCTAGGAAAAGATGTTTTCTTGCCCATGTCATTTACTGATACACATTCAAAATATCTTTGCGAACCATTTGACTTTCATCTGGTTATGGTTGGGGCGAGCGTAGGCAAAACATCAACTTTATTACCCAATATGTTACCTGCGCTGAGAAATCAAAATATGTGGTGTTTTAGACCCAAAAATGGATTTCCATCTAGGTTTTTTATTCACGAAACAGTTAAGCTAAAAACAGTTGAAGCTCTTAGGTCAACGTCTGGCAGTGCAAGAGAATTCTTGAGAAAAGGTGATTTTGAGAAAAGCTCTGTTAAATTGCCAACTAACGACATATTGGCTGTTTTTGAAGATACAACGCTCGCTATCAAACAAACAATAGCAATAAACGAAAGCCAAGCCCAAACACTCGTCGACCTCCGCGACACGTTACTTCCGCGTTTGATTTCGGGGCAGTTGCGCTTGCCGGATGTTGAGGCGTAATGAATTACAAAATAACTTATTATAGCGATGAAGTTTTGATGGAAATTCTATCGTTGCCCGATACGATTCAATCGAAATATATTAGTTTGTCGGGGCGTATGAAAGACAGTGGCGCAAATCTAGGTCTACCCCATACCAAAGCGCTAGGCGAGGGTTTATTTGAATTGCGTCTTAAAGGTGCAGAAGGAATTGCTCGCGTTTTTTACTG
>JBDLQG010000049.1:0-13362 GCA_039800705.1 Pseudomonadota bacterium | reverse complement strand
GAAGCGTTGAAAATTCATAACCAATACCGCAGCCTGCTTTTAACGTTAAGCCCGCTTCATGCACCTTTGCCAAAATGTCATCCATGCTGTCATGAATCGTCCCTGAAACAGTACAATTAATCGTTGATGTAGCGGGTTTATGGGCTAAAGCACCGGCGTTTGACATGATTCGACCAGCAGGAATGGCACCTTGACGTAACGCCCATAAAAAATCTTGATAATACTGTTCTTTTTGATTGGGGTTTAACTCAACGTCGGCAAGTGCCTTTGCGACGCGCTGATAAGTATCATCCATATTTTGATCAATAATGGATCCATCTTTGTTTTTTAAACGGTATTTTGTATCCCAAATATCAAGCGATGTTGATTGAAAAGGAATTTGTGTAGGTGAGCTTGAAACAGACGTAATTTTTGCTGGTTTTGTCATGGGATTTTTTTACTGGTTGAAGACGATTTATCAATATATAGATTATATCCATGAAATAAACCCAATATATAGCATTTTATGTTTTTTATTTTAGGGGATAATGCAAATCAATGAGTTATATTTTTTCGCCTTTTTTTTGACCGTATTTTATGCCATTTTACCTTTTATTTAACATAATATACATTATGCGAAGTTTATTATTGACGTTTGAATTCCGCCAAAATTTAGAGAATAGCAATACTTTTTTCTATTCTAAAAAACACATCATTGTATTGAGATCATTAGCATCGACTAATGCACTAGCAATCGAAAAACACGTCTGTTTATTTTCTTTGACAAACGTCATAATAGCTTGATCAATTTTGCCTTCATTAACACATTCGTCAAGAATTTGAATAATTTCATCTAAAGGCAACCCAGCTCGATAAGGTCGATCTTGAGCTAGTGCTTGAAAAATATCAGCAACAGCAATAATTCTTGCTTCAATACTAAAGTCCGCTTCAGTTGGATGAAAAGGATAACCATGCCCGTCAATACGCTCATGGTGAAACGCAGACCACAATGCAATATCTTCCAGCCCTTTAATATTTCGTATTATTTCAAAAGTTTCATAGCTATGTTGATTCATAATAGAGCGCTCCATTTCCGTCAACGCCCCTTTTTTCTCCAAAATAGCGTCAGGTATACGAAGCTTTCCTAAATCATGTAACAGTCCTGCAATTTCGATTTTGTCGCATTTTAGTGATGATAAATTTAACTGCTGAGCCAAATATTTCGCTAAACTCGCTACTCGCGCTGAATGCTTTGTTGTAAAAGGACTTTTTTGATCAACTACATACGCAAGAATCAATGAAAGTTGCTTCACTTGTTCAATACCGAGCAATCTGCTAGTATCAAATACCCCCATTTCCCATGTATAACGCGTAATATGTCGTTCCTGAAGCGTAATCCAAAACGCTTCAGAGTTTTTTAAACGTCGAAAAGCCGCCACGAATTTAGGATTAAAATACGTTCCCTCATAACGCTCAATGGTAGCCATAATGTCATCTCTGACAAAGAGAATATCCTTCGCGTAATGCTTGAGCGATAATACATCTACTCGATCAGCGAGAAAAATAATGTTTGCGCGTCTAATATCGGCTTCACTAAGCTTTCCTTGTGAATATTGATACTGTAATTCTTGCCAAGGCGTATGATGATTGAGAATAGGATTAGCAAAATCCGCTAATGGTTCGAAATTTTTTAATAAATTATAGCCAATTTCGCAATGAACATGAGCATCATGGCAATCAAAATGATTAACTAAATCCGTGTGCATTTGCTCAGTAGACACACCGCAATCATGGAGTAACCCTAAATCAAACAAATAGTGTTGCTCTATATTGGACACATTGAGTTCTGCACCCAGTTGACTCGCAATGAAACCAACACGTTTTCCATGATTGGCATCATTCATTCCAACTAAAGATACTGCATTTTCAATGGCAAGTATCATTTGACGAAGGTGAATCTGTAATTTTGTATCTGATTTTTTCACGATTTATTCAAATTTATTGTGTCGTTAAACCGAATGATAGTCTAACAGAATAAACGAAGTTTAAGCAGTCAGTGAGCTGTTTTTGAGCATAAGAATGATTAGCAAGGACGGCAGTTCAGCCAGATAGGTGCTTCGCAAATGATAATGTGCGTTGAGCTGCTTGAGTTATTTTTCCATAACAAAATTCAGAAATGCCGCCAAAATAGCGGCAATATAGCTTAAGTTTAAGGCAATTTTATTTTGTGCTGACGATTTTAATGTGAAGCGCGGCAGCTTTTGCATATTTTGTCGCCTCACCTGGATGCCCCAAATTGCCATGCTCAATCGCTTTTTGAAGTTCTGCTGAGGCATTATTTAAAAGTAACTTAATGTCGCTTGGGGCGTTTACTGCATCAGCTTGCGTTCTTTCGAGTGCTCTAGTTGCAAATCGCACTAAATTAGACGCATTACCTGAAGAGCCTTCTTTTACAGCGGCATTAACGAGATCAACAGCTGTCGTATAGTGGTCATCAGCTAAGATATTTGCTGCAAATAATACGCTTACTAAAAAAAGAGATAGTCTTTTCATAAATTACATTTACCTTTTTATTTTATTGTTTTATTCGAGGGGCTAACTGTATTCACTTAATTCAACAAAACAACCCTCTACTATATGTTTAAGCAAAATGATTCTGTTGATACACTCTAAAACAAGCCAAATTATAACAAAAACCACGGAAATAAAGTCTATATTATTTTTGGCTCATTTTTCTATGACAAATAAAAACAAAGGATCCAATGATCATTTATTGAAAAAAATCGCTAAGCAGCAACAGAAATAAACGAACCTACCGTATTTTGCAATGAATTATTATTCACTGTATTCAACGCAAGCTGCGATAGAAAATCTTGCAATTTAATGGGTGTAGATGTGGATGCCTTATCGGTAAACGTTAGCATTAAATTATCAAAATTTTTATTGAGTGTATTCGCTTCTTGAACAGCACCAATGAGTTTTTGTAGGCTGTTGCTTGGGCTATCATAAGCAATCTGTGCTTTTGGTGGTAAGCCTGTATTATTCACAACAGGAATGCCGATATCTTGAAGTATCGCAATATCTAAAGGTGACATCGCACTAACCTGCCCTTTCTTAATAGTTTCCGCCATTAAATCACCTTGTACATCAACATGATAAAAAGCAGAACCACTACCCGCACTTTCAGGCACCAAAGGAACAGGATTACCTGCGTTTGCTTTCTCTGCATTGACACCAACAAAGTAAGGTTTGTTATTTTGCATCATCACGAGTTCATCATACTTTGTTCTCAATGGTGTTGCTGCATTTCCCAGCGCCCCTGTAAAGGCTAGACCATGTAAAATTTCATGCGTAATAATCGAAGTAAAATCAAATTTATCAGGCGCAGGTACTCCGCTAAACGACATATCCCCTATTCTTGATAAGTTAATAAATAAGTTAGCATCTGGGGTATTTGGGTGTAATTCAGATTGGTAAGTCACATCAGATACAAAAGAAGTATCAATCATCTTCTGTGATTGCGTGGTTGCTTCGGTCATCGTCGCATCCGCTTCGGCTAATATATCGACGGAAGTATGCTGACCAATGACTTTGATGTTAAAAACAACATCAGAGTGAATGTATTGACCGATATTCTCGAATGCCGTTTTTAACGAACTAATCACATTTGGTAAATAATCACCTAAATTAGCTTGACTTAAATCAATGGTATATTTCAAACCATCACCACCTGAAATGAGTGAATTCGTATCGGTTTTTACAGCATTAGCTGAATTTTCTGTATCGACAACAACAGGTGCTACATCGAAATTTTTATTTATTGAGGGTTGTGGCGGTACATCAACAGGTGTTAGTGCGTTATACAAGCTCTGAACAAAATTCTGCAATACTTGACTATCATCAACCGACAACGCCGCAGTGTTGAATCCCATATTTTGCATTGTCTGCAGGACATTTTTAGTCAATGACCCTGTACGATCAATAGACGGTGGCGTTATACTTGAATTAATTGACGTTTGTGTATTGACGCTTGTATTTGATTCAATCGTTGGTATTTCTGTCGTGACGGGGACGTCCGCAACTAAAGTAGATTCAGAAACAGTAGACGTATCAGTTGTAGTTGCTGCATCCACAACTTTTTTGGCTTGTGTTGTCGGCACTAATGAATGAGTGACTGCGTAAATTGACATAACGATTAACCTTCCTTAAATATAATTGTTTCCCTGTATCGGCTTTATTTAGCAAAATTTAAATCGTATTGAGGCTTTAGTTGGTGTATTTTTCCTTAAAATACGCATTTTTACGAAATTTTTACAGAATTTTTACGATATACTTACATGAGGTTGTGTATCATAAAGTGATGAATACTATCTATCGTTTTTTTAAACAAAATCCATCACGATATGGCTATCTTACGGATTCCTTTTTCGGTATTACTATTCCACTTATATTTACATTAGTGATATGGTTTTTTCGTAACGTTCTTATTCCAAGCAATATTTTATTGATTTATTTGTTAGGTGTATTTTTTGTTTCTATTCGATTTGGTTTTTTTGCTTCCATTCTTGCCTGTTTAATTATTGCAGCCTCATTTGCTTTTTTCTTTGCATACCCTATTTTTTCGCTAGAAATTTATGATTTTGATAACGTTATAGGCTTATCCATTATGTTGGTAGTCGGTATTATTTCGAGCGATTTAACCCAAAAATTACGTTCAAAAACATTATTAATCGAAAGCAAAGAACAAAAGTCTTCTATGCTATATCGATTGAGTAAAGACTTAGCTCAGGTACATACAGAAAAAGAAATTATCACTATTGCTGTCACACATATTCATGCTGAATTTGATAGCTTAAGCACGTTTTTATTTCCTAACGACCTGAATAAGTTGACTTACTCGAATGAATTACCTTATGTTTCATTGAAAAATATAGATTTAGATATTGCAAACTGGGCATTTAATCATAAAAAAATGGCCGGAAAAGGGACAACCAACCTTCCTATTGAGCCTTATCTATACATGCCGCTTACTTGTTCGCTTGGAACGATTGGTGTATTAGTATTACAACTCTCCGACATACAACCATCATTTATGCCAGAGCAGTATCAATTCCTCGATACTGTAGTCAATCAAATTCTGCACGCACTCGAAAGAGCCAAATTAGCAGAACAAGCTAAAGAAGCAACGCTAAAAATGCAGGCAGAAGCATTGCGAAACTCGTTGCTAAGCAGCATCTCCCATGATCTCAGAACCCCGTTAGCCACTATCATCGGCGCGGCAAGTACATTAGAAAGCGATACTGGGGAATTAACTGAAGATAACAGAAAAAAATTAATCAGTAGTATTGTTGAAGAATCACAAAGAATGTCTGATTTAACGACAAAAATTCTTGAAATGGCAAGGCTCGAAGCAGGTGAAGTGATATTGCATAAAGAGTGGTATACACCCGAAGAGATTATCGGTAGTGCGTTACATTGTCTCGATAAAAAATTAAAATGCCGAGAAGTCAATTTATACCTTTCTCAAGATTTAGCTTTAATTCAGTTAGATGCCGTATTAATCCAACAAGTGATTATCAATTTGCTTGATAATGCGCATAAATATTCCTCTTTAGAAAAATCGATTGATATTTTCGTTGATGCAACCTCAAATGATTTGACTATTTCAATTATCGATGCGGGAGTGGGCGTACCCGAGCATCTATTACCTAAGATTTTTGATAAATTCTTTCAAGTGAATACGGAGAGCGCACAAAGTGGTGTAGGACTTGGCCTACCGATTTGCCGAGCCATTATTGAAGCGCATGGCGGTATAATTTCTGCTTCAAATCACCCAGAAGGCGGTTTGATAATCAAATTCAATCTTCCTATGCTGGAAAGTCCACCCTGCATGGATTTAGAAGAAAAAGCTATCGTATTATGAATAAGCCACCGTTAATTTTACTCATTGAAGATGCACCTCAATTTAGATCGTTACTCATTACGACACTTGAGAATCAACACTATTCCGTGATTTCCGCGTCATCTGGGCGAGAAGGGTTAATGGTGATGTCTACCCATACGCCTAACTTGTTAATACTTGATTTGGGCTTGCCTGATATCGATGGGCAAGAAGTGATTTGTCGCCTGCGTTCATGGTCTGATGTACCTATTATGGTGCTATCAGCGCGTAATCAAGAATCCGACATTACACTCGCATTAGATAATGGTGCTGATGACTTTTTAACCAAGCCGTTTAAAAACGCTGAATTATTATCGCGTATAAGAGCATTGCTTAGACGCGTTGGTGGTCAACTACCCAATACCCCAAACGATATTTTTCAAATGGATACGTTAAAAATAGATCTAACAAAACGGCAAGTTTTTGTAACGGGAAAAGAAATTCATCTAACACCAATCGAATTTAATTTGCTTGCTATTTTAGTGCGCAACGCAGGGTTTGTAGTCACACATAGACAATTGCTCGAGAAAATATGGGGAGCATCACACATTGAACACAGTCACTATTTAAGAATTTATATGCGCCAATTAAGACAAAAGTTAGAAATGGATTCTGCTCGTCCACAATATTTGCTTACAGAAGCGGGCATCGGTTACCGACTATATGTAGGTGAACATTGAATTGCCAAATGATGTTGACCATAAACAAGAGCGTTATGGTCGATAACCATTTATTTAATAATATTATTTACAAGGCATCATGTTGATGAATGCTACTATTTTTATTGCGATTTTGAGATCTACCTTATGAATTTATACCTACTTTTTTTGGTTTCATGTCTATTTTTTCCCTGCTTGAGTTTTGCAGATGAAACGACAGTGGGCGCTACTCAAATTGATTTAACGCATCATATTGTTGGGTATTTATCTGTTGCTTTAACCATTGTTGCTTATATTGCTGCGATGACTGAAGATGTAACCGAATTAAGAAAATCCAAGCCAATGGTACTTAGTGCAGCCTTAGTGTGGTTTGCAATTTGTATTTATTATGCTGTGCATGGCGAAGCAAAAACCGCCTCACTCGCATTTGAAAGTAATTTACTCGCGTATGTTGAATTATTATTGTTTATTTTAGTTTCCATGACGTATTTGAATACCATGACCGAACGCGGCGTTTTTAATGCACTGAGAGTTCTGCTTCTCAATAAACAATTTAGCTATCGACAATTATTTTGGATTACTGGTGGATTGGCTTTTTTACTTTCTATGGTAATCAATGGATTAACCGTTGGACTTCTTATGGGTGCTGTTGTCGTGGCTGTAGGTAAAGATAAACCCAAATTTATCGCCCTTGCTTGCCTCAATGTTGTGATTGCGGCTAATGCAGGGGGCACCGTTAGTCCATTAGGCGGCATTTCAACACTGTTTGTTTGGCAACATAAAATTCTCCATTTCACCGAGTTTTTCGCATTAATGCTCCCCTGCTTAGTTAATTTTATCGTGCCCGCGAGTCTAATGTACTTTTCCGTTCCCAAAGAAAAACCGGCAGTGACGAAACAATCCATTTGGTTAAGACGTGGCAGCAAACGCATTGTATTTTTATTTGTACTGACGCTTGCTATTACCGTTTCGTCAAACGTATTACTAGAATTGCCTCCTGCAGCAGGCATGATGGCAGGATTGGGTTTGTTGCAAATGTTTAGTTATTATCTGATGAAATCGGAAAATGCCTCTTTCAACGGTATCGAAAAAAGAACGAGAACGCTCGATATTTTTGAAAGTGTGCGTGATATTGACTGGGATACGTTGTTATTCTTTTATGGCGCAATGATGATTATTGGTGCTGTGGGTTTCTTGGGCTATTTAGATTTAGTGGCACATTTTCTCTTTGGTGAAATTAATGTGACACTCGCTAATATCATGATTGGCTTATCTTCTGCATTTGTGGATAATGGCACGCTAATGTTTGCGGTATTGACTATGCACCCCGATATTTCCAATGGGCAATGGCTCTTGTTAACACTGACGTTGGGCGTAGGCGGTAGCTTACTCGCAATTGGTTCAGCGCCGGGGGTTGGATTACTTGGACAAATCAAAGAATATACCTTTGGTTTTCATCTTCGCTGGATGCCTGCGGTACTTTTGGGTTATTTTTTAAGTATTGCTACGCATTTTTGGGTAAACTCTGCCGGCTTTTGATATTATCGAACAGAATGATTTATGTGCAAACATAAGTCATTTTTGAAAATAATTTATATATAACATAATAAAATCAACGAATAACTCGCACTAATGTACATCAACAAAAAAACTGATAATTCTCTTTTAGGTTAATTAATGATTTATGGATAATCTAAATAACTTACGCGGTAAAATCCATGGACGGGACTACCGCGCGAATATTTCCGCAAATTTACCAACACGAAAATGGCTCCATAGTTGGTTATTTGATACTGAAATTGAAGGTAATTATCAAAAAGATGTTGAAAATTGGATTGGGGCGCTCATTGTATTAAATTTATTTGCGCTGCTTTTTGAGCATGTTCCTAAAATATACATCCCAAATAAAGACTTATTTCATTTATTTGATATCTTTTCAGTCAGTGTTTTCACATTTGAGTATTTACTGCGTCTGTACTTATCCCCTGAAGATAGCGAATTTACGGCAAATAAAAAACATAACGCTTATTTAAACTACATAAAAAGCCCTTTTGCTATTGTTGATTTTTTTGCTGTAGCCCCTTTTTATGTACAAGCATTTCTCTCCATTGATTTACGAATACTGCGTTTTTTGCGGCTATTGCGAATTTTAAAACTCTTTCGCGTATTGATTCCCGCCTACAAAGAATTTTTCATTATCAATCGAGGACGTACTTTTCGTCAAAAAATACACGCCCTACTCTTTCCTAGTGAGTTTGGTGGCAATTTACAAGGAATTTTTGACTCATTTATTGTTGTTTGGGTCGTCATTTCCGTGTTATGTGTCATTTTAGAATCTGTTACACAAATTCGTTATATTCTCAATATTCAGTTTATTGTCATTGATGCTATTGCAGTCAGTATTTTTACCATCGAATATTGTTTACGTCTGTATTGTTGCGTTGAAAATCCCGATTACCATCATCCAATTAGCGGACGCTTTAAACAAGCAAAAACAGCGTCATCCATCATCGATTTTTTAGCCATTCTTCCTTTCTTCTTAGAAATATTTTTACATCATCTACTTGACCTGCGTTTTTTGCGTGTCTTTAGATTGATGCGACTGCTGAAATTAACACGTTATACTGGCGCCACATCAACGCTAAATAAAGTCATGGCACGTGAGTTGCCCGTGCTATGTACGTCGGCATTTATTATGTTATTGCTGGTCATTTTGACAGCAAGTTTAGGGTATTTATTCGAACATGACGCGCAACCAGATAAATTTGAAAATATTCCACAAGCGATTTATTGGGCAGTTATCACGCTTGCTTCAGTAGGATACGGTGATATTACACCTGTCACCCCATTGGGGCGTTTGATGACTATTATGTTAGCGCTCCTTGGTATAGGAATCTTTGCTATTCCAGCAGCGTTATTATCCTCGGCCTTTACTGACCAATTACGCATTGAGCGCGAAACACTTAAAAACTCACTCTATGAAATATTAAGTCGAGGAAAGATTGACGAGAAAGAAACAGCTTTCATTTCTAAAGAGGCACAACGTTTACATCTTAATGAAGATGAGGTTGAACGGTTAATTGATCGAGCCCAAAAAGAACGTGAGTTAAAAGATGATGTATCAAAGCTGCCTTTGCACAAAATTGCACAGAAACCCGAAACAGCCATTGAACATTATCGTTTATTGTTATCGCAAATTAAAATGCTAAGTATCATGACAAATAATGAACGATTCATAGACGTAGCGATAAAAAAAAACCGACTCACAACAGACGATATCGAGTTTTGGAAAAAAATACATCAACATAAAATTAACATAAAAAGTTAATTAAATATGTTTCATATTTCAATTTAAAAAGTAGTATCCGTTTTATATATAGCGTTATTAGTTCTGTCCATTTTAATTAGTTAGGTGTCTATGTCCTTAGAAAATAAAAAACTAAGCTCCAAACAGTTTGCCGGTTTAACCGCAGCAGCCATTGGTGTGGTATTTGGCGATATTGGTACAAGTCCACTGTATTCCGTCAAAGAGATTTTTCGTGAGCATCTTGTTTTAGATGAAAGTCACATTTTTGGTGTTTTATCACTGATATTTTGGTCACTCATGTTAGTGGTAGCTCTCAAATACGCAGTGATTATTATGCGTGCAAACAATAAAGGTGAAGGCGGTGTCATGGCGCTTACCGCACTTGCCTCTATGACAGCTAAAGATAATCCACGAAAACGAAATATCATTATTATGATGGGTATTTTAGGTGCGACATTATTTTATGGCGACAGTGTAATCACGCCCGCCATTTCCGTTCTCAGTGCGGTGGAAGGGTTAGAGGTTGTCGCGCCACAACTTGAGCATTTCATTATTCCCATTACGCTTGGTGTATTAGCACTTTTATTTTTCATTCAAGCGCACGGTACGGGTAAAGTCGGTAAAATATTTGCCCCTGTTATGATTTTATGGTTTTTAACATTAGCGACGTTGGGCGTGAAAGAAATTATGACGCAGCCTCATGTACTCATGGCAATTAACCCTTATTACGGCATTCATCTATTGAGTGAATTAGGTGTAAAAGGTTTTTTAATCATGGGTTCAGTGGTTCTTGTTATGACTGGAGCCGAAGCGCTTTATGCTGACATGGGGCACTTTGGGCTAAAGCCCATTCGTTATGCGTGGTTTGGTTTTGTGTTTCCTGCCCTGCTTTGCAATTATTTTGGACAAGGTGCGTTGTTGCTTCAGCACCCCGAAGCTATTGAAAACCCTTTTTATTTATTAGCGCCTGAATGGATGCTTTACCCTATGCTCGTTTTATCTACCTTTGCTACCGTCATTGCATCACAGGCGGTTATCTCGGGTGCATTCTCTATTACCAAGCAAGCCATTCAATTAGGCTACTGTCCACGCATGAACATTAGACACACTTCAGACAGTGAAATTGGACAAATCTATGTCCCTACTGTGAATTGGATGCTGATGTTCTCTGTATTTGTATTGGTATTAGGATTTGAATCGTCATCAAACTTAGCCTCAGCTTATGGTATTGCTGTAACAGGAACAATGATGATTGACACCATTTTGTCATTTATCGTGCTTCATGCCTTGTGGCATTGGAACCGCATTATCAGTTATTCATTTTTAACGTTATTTATGATGGTTGACTCCGTGTTTCTGTCTTCCAACAGTTTGAAGATTCTTTCTGGTGGTTGGTTGCCTTTGGTTGTTGGCGGTTGCTTATTTTTACTGATGACAACATGGATAAAAGGACGCGCTCTTCTTGCTGAGGCTATCGATGAAAAGAAAGTGCTTTTTGAAGATTTAGAAGAAAAAATTGCGGTGCGTGAATTATCTACTGTTAAAGGCACTGCCGTTTATCTTGCGCGTAATTTACACGGTATTCCACAAGTATTAATCAATAACTTAGAACACAATCACGTTGTACACGAACGCATCGTTGTTTTAACCGTTGTGATAATAGAAGAACCTTATGTCAGTCGAGATAGTCAACATATCAAAATTAAACGTTTTGGTAGTCAAGGTCAGTTCTATCGCATGAAACTGTATTTTGGCTTCAAAGAAAGTCCCGATGTCAGACATGCGTTAAGTTTGGCGGCTAAAGAAGGATTGGATTTGACGGGTGATGATGTATCATTCTTCATGGGGAGTGAAAACATTAGCTTCAAAAATCGCAGCAAAATGCCTGTATGGCGTCGTGGATTGTTTTTATTCCTATTCCACAACGCAAGTAGCTCTATTAACTTCTTTAAAGTACCTGTTGAAAAGGTACTTGAGTTGGGCGTACGTGTTGAGCTTTAGGTAATTTAGCTTATTGATACCAGCGATACGATCTCAGATATCGTTGGTATTGATAACCAATGTCGAAATAGAACGCGGTAAACTTTTAACCGTTGCCGCTTTTCCATCAATCCATAAGTGATAATCTATTTCAATCTCCGTTGTATTTAATACAATCACCACCGTTGAGCCATCTGGATTAATGAACCCTGTTGTTTGCAGACTATCACGATTGGATGAGCTAATGATTCGTTTTGCATTCGATTTGACAAATTTTGAAAAATGCCCTAAATAATAATAGCTATTCGTGTAGTGCAGTTCGCCACGCTGCGTATCAGCAATGATCGGCGCAAAGCAGAAATTTCCCACATGATTTGGTCCACCAGTTTCATCCAAAAGTACATTCCAATCAAGCCAAGCGCAGGCGCCAGCATTAAAATCGTTAATCATTGAATGACCGTACACTTCACCTAATTCCCAATCATTAATACGATTGAAATCAAATTTTTCAATACATCCTTCAGTAAATATAAGGTGCGTATCAGGGAAAGCCTCCTTTACTTTTCTGAGATTATCAAAAAGCATTTCGCTGCCTGTCCATGTTTCATACCAATGATAGCCAATTCCCCATACATATTTGGCAGCATCGATGTTATTCAAAACAGCACATGCTCGTTGATAAATTAAGTCACGATTATGATCCCATGCAATCAATTTTTTATCGTGTAAACCATTTTTATGCAGTGTAGGTCCAAGGTAATGCCCAATAAAATCGCATTCTTCTTCACCTGTAAACAAGCAAGATTCCCATGTCTGACTCGCCATTGGTTCATTTTGTACGGTCAGTCCCCAAATGGGAACACCTTCTTTTTCATAAGCGTGGATAAATTTAACGAAATAGTTCGCCCAGATTTGTTGATATTCGGGCAACAATGTTCCGCCTTTTAGCATACTGCCGTTCGTTTTCATCCAAGCCGGTGGGCTCCAAGGACTGGCGAGTAACGTAAGTTGACCGCCCGCCATTTGCATTGCTTTTTTAATCAAAGGAATACGATATGTTAAATCGTGCGCAATAGTGAAACTATCCAGCGTAGCATCATTGTCTTGCACATAGGTGTAACTCTGACTCGAAAAATCACAACTGTGAATAGAGGTTCGCGCCATTGTGTAACCAATCCCCTGCTCATCATCGTAGTAAGCACGAATGAGTTCTTGCTGTTTACATTCAGGTATGTTCGCAAAGGTTTCGGCAGCGGCATCTGTTATCGCGCCACCAATACCGACAAGCGTTTGAAACGTTTTAGACCGATCAACGAATATGCACACTTGCGTTTCTAATGGCTGGCCAAACTCAGAGAATTGCAGTGTTGCCGTTTTCGTTAATCGGTAATTGGTATTTTTCGCTGTTGTGTAAACATTCATGTTTTTGCACTCATCAATTAAACAGTTTAAAAGTTAGTAATCAACGATATTCTAAAACTAATCGGCTCAACAGG
>JBDLQG010000048.1:0-13700 GCA_039800705.1 Pseudomonadota bacterium | reverse complement strand
CGATAAGGTGCAAGACGAGAATAGTTAGCGCATAGCTGAAAATAAAAAAGCCGAACTATAAAAGTTCGGCTTTTTCGAGTGTTTGGCGGAGCGGACGGGGCTCGAACCCGCGACCACCGGCGTGACAGGCCGGTATTCTAACCAACTGAACTACCGCTCCAAAGTCTGGTGGGTGCTGAGGGGATCGAACCCCCGACCCTCGCCTTGTAAGGGCGATGCTCTCCCAGCTGAGCTAAGCACCCGACTTAAGAAGGGTAATTTTAACGTATCTTTTTTAATTTTTCTAGTCCCTAAGTTAAAAAAATTATTTTTATGTGTAAAATTTTAGAAACTTAATGGTCGAAGGCCTAAATGCTGTGTGATAATAAACGCATAAATTCTCTCCCTTAATTTCAGAAATGACGAGGACACCAAATGGATGACAACAAGAAAAAAGCGTTAGCTGCGGCGTTAATGCAGATTGAAAAGCAGTTCGGAAAAGGTTCTGTTATGCGTATGGGTGACGTTGATACCGCAAAAGATATTGATGTGGTGTCAACAGGTTCGTTGAGTTTGGATATTGCACTGGGTTGCGGTGGTTTACCGCGTGGGCGAGTGGTTGAAATTTACGGTCCTGAATCATCAGGTAAAACCACGTTGACGCTTCAAGTCATTGCTGAAATGCAAAAATTAGGCGGAACGGCTGCGTTTGTTGACGCAGAACATGCGCTTGATATCAATTATGCTGGTAAATTAGGCGTCAACATTGCCGATTTGTATGTGTCACAACCCGATACAGGCGAGCAAGCATTGGAAATTGTGGATCGTCTTGTGAGTTCAGGTGCGGTGGATATTGTGATTGTCGATTCCGTTGCAGCGCTGACACCTAAAGCCGAAATTGAAGGTGACATGGGGGATTCTCACATGGGATTGCATGCGCGTTTAATGTCACAAGCACTGCGTAAATTAACGTCTAATATTAAGCGTACGAATACATTAGTTATTTTTATTAACCAAATCCGCATGAAAATTGGTGTAATGTTTGGGTCGCCAGAAACAACAACAGGCGGTAATGCGCTTAAGTTTTATGCGTCGGTTCGATTAGATATTCGTCGTATTGGTTCCGTAAAAAAAGGTGATGAAATTATTGGTAATGAAACACGCGTAAAAGTCGTGAAAAATAAAGTGGCTCCACCGTTTAAACAAGCCGAGTTTGAAATTTTATACGGTGAAGGCATTTCATTTGCCGGCGAACTTGTGGATTTAGGCGTTAATTACGGTTTCGTTCAAAAATCCGGTTCATGGTACAGTTACGGAACCGAAAAAATTGGGCAAGGCAAAGATAACGCGAAAATTTTCTTCAAGGAAAATCCAGAAAAAGCCAAAGAACTTGAAATGAAAATTCGTGACGAAGCGTTCCAAAAACCCTTACTTGCAGTGAAAGAGTTTGAACCCGCCGAAGATGAAGTGGACGATACGCTGTAATTGCGTAACAAAATGAATAACCTATATGGACGGATGAAGTCCGTCCCTATTTAGCTTGTGTTATAATTAGTGGATACAGTAAACACGGTAGACGGTGCGATTAAAGAGCATTGTTTGCGACTGCTAACTTTTCGTGAGCATTCGCAGAAAGAATTACGCACCAAATTGATACAAAAAGGGTATTTACTCAATGATATTCAACCCATTATTGATCAATTAGCGCACGATAATTGGCAAAGTGACACGCGTTTTGCAGAAAGTTATGCGCGTCATCGTTTGCGCAAAGGCTATGGCGAAATAGCTATTCGCTACGAATTAAAACAAAAAGGCATAGATTTTGCTTTAGATTTGCATGGCATTTTGTTGACAGTTGCAGAAGATTGGATGGATTTATTAACGCAAGTATATTGCAAAAAATACGGTGAACTATCACCGGTTCCTCGCTTAGAATGGGCGAAACGGAGTCGATTTTTAATGCAACGCGGTTTTTCGAGTTCACATATTTCGCAATTCGCTTCAGAATCACGCATTATTCACTTTTAAATTTTTAATCACGCATACAAAAATCATTATGAAAAATATGACTAGCGCAGAAGTACGCTCTGCTTTTTTAGAATTTTTTAAACAACACGGGCATTCAGTTGAGCCATCAAGCTCACTGGTACCTAGTAACGATCCGACATTGCTTTTTACCAATGCAGGAATGGTGCAGTTTAAAGATTTATTTTTAGGTCGTGAACAACGCGAGTTTGTTCGTGCGGCGACTAGTCAGCGCTGCGTGCGTGCAGGCGGAAAGCATAATGATTTAGAAAACGTGGGTTACACCGCGCGTCATCACACCTTTTTTGAAATGCTTGGCAATTTTAGTTTTGGTGATTATTTCAAAAAAGAAGCGATTCATTTTGCTTGGGAATTTTTAGTTAACGTGCTTGAAATTCCAAAAGAAAAATTATGGGTGACTGTTTTTGAAGAAGATGAAGAAGCTGCGCAAATTTGGATAAATGAGATTGGCGTATCGCCTGATCGCCTATCGCGTATTGGTGCGAAAGATAATTTCTGGTCAATGGGTGATACGGGGCCGTGTGGACCTTGCAGTGAAATTTTCTACGACCACGGAGAAGAAATTTTTGGTGGTCCACCGGGAACACCTGATGAAGATGGTGATCGCTATATTGAAATTTGGAACTTGGTTTTCATGCAATATGATCGCAGTGCGGATGGTACATTAACACCGTTGCCCAAACCTTCTGTAGACACAGGTATGGGTTTAGAGCGTATTTCTGCCGTGATGCAAAATGTGCATAACAACTATGATATTGATTTATTCCAAAATATTGTCAAAGCCGTTGCGCAATTAGCCAATATGACAGATTTGAGTAACAGTTCGCTACGCGTCATTGCTGATCATATCCGCTCATGTGCATTTATGGTGGTAGATGGTGTAATGCCGTCAAATGAAGGCCGTGGTTATGTGCTGCGCCGTATTATTCGCCGCGCGATTCGTCATGGTTATCGCTTAGGTATTAGTGATATTTTCTTCTACAAATTAGTGGCGCCATTAGCCAAAGAAATGGGCGCCGCATTCCCAGAATTACTGGCTGCGCAAGCGCAAGTGGAAATCGTTTTAGAGCGCGAAGAAAAACGTTTTGCCGAAACATTAGGGCAGGGCATGAAAATTTTGGAAAGTTGCGTGGCGAAAATGGACGGTTCTGTTATCGCAGGCGATACCGTTTTCCAACTTTATGATACCTACGGCTTCCCTGTTGATTTAACAGCTGATTTCGCGCGTGAGCATGATTTAACTGTTGATTATGATGGTTTTGAAAAAGCGATGGAAGCGCAACGTGACCGCGCTCGCTCGGCCAGCAATTTTGGCTCGGATTCGCATAAAAATATTGAATTTGATTCGCACACGCAGTTTACCGGCTATGAAAAATTACAAGATACGGCGCAAATTGTGGCGTTATTTAAAGCGGGTGAAGCAGTTGATCAGTTAAATGCGGGTGACGAAGGGCTAATCGTTTTAGATAAAACACCGTTTTACGGTGAGTCGGGCGGTCAAGTGGGTGATTGCGGCACCATTAGCGCAGATGGCGCTGTGTTTGAAGTCGCGGATACGCAAAAACAAGCAGGTGATTTATTTCTGCATCAAGGTAAAGCCATTTCCGGTACGCTCAAAGTAGGGCAAAACGTTCATGCTGCTGTTGATATGCAAAAACGCAAAGCGACTGAATTAAGTCATTCTGCGACACATTTACTCCACGCTGCCTTGCGCCAAACATTAGGTGAACACGTTTCACAAAAAGGTTCATTGGTGAATCCAGAGCGTTTGCGTTTCGATTTCTCGCATTTTGAGCCGCTGACCGCAGATGAAATTGCAACATTAGAGCATTTAGTTAACGAACAAATTCGTTTCAATAATCCGGTATCTGCGCAGTTAATGGCAAAAGATGATGCCGTAAAAGCCGGTGCAATGGCGTTATTTGGTGAAAAATATGGCGCAGAAGTTCGCGTTTTAAAGATTGGCGAATTCTCAACAGAATTGTGTGGCGGAACACACGTTGAGCGTGCGGGTGATATTGGCTGCTTTAAAATTATCAGCGAAAACGGTGTCGCGGCAGGCGTTCGACGTATTGAAGCGGTGACAGGCGCGAACTGTTTAGCTTGGTTTGCACAGCGTGAAAGTGCTTTAGTCCACATTGCGGATTTAGTGAAAGGAACGCCAGATAAAGCCGTTGAAAAAGTTGAACAACTCGTTGAACGCGCTCGCAGTCTTGAAAAACAATTAGAAAAATTAAATTCAAAACTCGCCAGTGCAACCGCCGATGAGTTAATGTCGCAGGCAAATGAAATTCATGGTGTCAAAGTATTAGCCACGACGGTTGAAAATGTTGATACCAAAACCTTGCGCGAAATTGTTGAACACGTAAAAAATAAACTGCACAATGCGGTGGTTGTTTTAGCTGCGGTTGATGGTGAAAAAGTGAGTGTAGTCGCTGGTGTTTCAAAAGATCAAACCTCAAAAGTGAAAGCGGGTGATTTAGCTAATTTTGTCGCTGCGAAAATCGGCGGTAAAGGTGGTGGTAAACCCGATTTAGCGCAAGCTGGCGGAAATAATCCTGCTGCATTGTCCGGCGCGTTGAGCGAGGTTGAAGAATTGGTTTATGGGTTGCTTTGATTGATTCATTTTGGCTTGTTATGCGATAAGGAAATATAAATGAGTGTTACTAGTTTAAACATCCACGAATTTTATAATGAGCTTAAAAGCGCAGGATTTAGTGAGCAACAAGCTGAAGTCATTGCCAATATTCAAGGTAAGACGGCGTCGGTGGTGGTTGATCAAGCTAGACATGATTATGAGCTTGATAATATCGCCACAAAGCGAGATTTACGAGAGCTAGAATTAACGCTGGAAAATAAAATCAAGGATGTAGAGTTAAAAATCGAGCAATCAAAAGCGGAATTAGTGCGATGGGTGATTGGTGCTGGTTTTTTGCCGGTGGCCTTAATTGCAGGCTTAATTTTGCGATTAACTGAGAAAGTTTAGAAAGCTTACAGATTCAAAAATAAAAAATATTATTTAAAAATTAAAAAAGGAAAAAAATGAGCAATTTGCCAAAATGTCCAAAATGCAGCAGTGAATTCACTTACGAAGATGGCGAAATGCTAATTTGCCCAGAATGTGGGCATGAATGGGATAAAAATGCGACCGCTGAGGCGGATGATGTAAAAGTGGTGGTTGATGCAAATGGTAATGTCTTAAAAGACGGTGACATGATTACCGTAATTAAAGATTTAAAAATCAAAGGTTCATCAAACGTGGTGAAAGTGGGCACGAAAGTGAAAATTATTCGTCTTGTGGATGGTGATCACGATATCGACTGCCGAATTGAAGGCATTGGTGCGATGCAATTAAAATCAGAATTTGTTAAAAAAGCCTAAGAAAAACGTTTTAGAGTAGAGAGTTAAAAATCAATGGCACTTTATGTTTATAAATTCGGTGGCACGTCGGTAGGTTCAATTGACCGCATCAAAGCCGTTGCCGAGCGCGTTAAAAAAGTCCGAGAAGCAGGCGACGATTTAGTGGTTGTGCTGTCGGCAATGAGTGGTGAAACTAATCGTTTGATTGGTCTTGCCAAAGAAATGCAAGCACAGCCTAATGAACGCGAATTAGACGCAATGGTATCGACGGGTGAACAAGTCACTGTTGCTTTGCTAAGTATGCGTCTTAATGAAATTGGTTGCCCTGCGTGTTCTTACACAGGCACGCAAGTGCGTATTTTAACAGATAGTAGTTTCACGAAAGCACGTATTCGAGAAATTGACGATACACGTATTCGTGCGGATTTAGCACAGGGGCGTGTGGTCGTGGTTGCCGGTTTTCAAGGCGTTGATGAAGAAGGTAATATTACCACGTTAGGGCGGGGCGGTTCGGATACGACCGCTGTGGCTCTTGCTGCTGCGCTGAAAGCCGATGAATGTCATATTTACACCGATGTCGATGGTGTTTATACCACTGATCCACGTGTTGAACCTAAAGCACGTCGCCTTGACCGCATTACCTTCGAGGAAATGCTTGAAATGGCAAGTTTAGGATCAAAAGTGTTGCAAATTCGCTCAGTTGAATTTGCGGGGAAATACAATGTTGCATTGCGTGTCTTGTCTTCGTTTGCAGAAGGGAATGGGACGTTAATTACTTATGAGGAATCACAAATGGAAAGTGCGTTAATTTCAGGTATTGCTTTTAATCGTGACGAAGCGAAATTAACCATTACAGGCGTTCCTGATTTACCAGGGATTGCATTTAAGATTTTAGGGCCGATTGCGGACGCGAATATCGAAGTCGATATGATTGTGCAAAATATCGCAGCTGATGCGTCGACGGATTTCACTTTTACAGTGCATCGAAATGATTTTGAGCGAGCAAAAAGTATTTTAGAAACAATTTGCAGCGACTTGGGTGCGCGTGGTGTGAGCGGGGATTGTAATATTGTGAAAGTGTCTATTGTGGGTGTTGGTATGCGCTCACATGCCGGTATTGCCAGCACAATGTTTAAAACATTAGCAGACGAAGGCATTAATATTCAAATGATTGCAACCTCTGAAATCAAAATTTCCGTTGTGGTGAATGAGAAATATTTAGAGCTTGCGGTACGTGCTTTGCATACGGCATTTGGTTTAGAACACGCATAAAAACGATTTAAGCTTTATTATTTGCGAGAATTTGTTTATACTAGTTCTCGTCTTGATTGTTCTTCGCTGTATCGCACAGCGAAGAGTCCAAATTATTAGAGGGAGTTAATTATGCTTAT
This sequence comes from Pseudomonadota bacterium, assembly GCA_039800705.1. Classification (GTDB taxonomy): domain Bacteria; phylum Pseudomonadota; class Gammaproteobacteria; order Methylococcales; family Methylomonadaceae; genus UBA10906. The sequence goes on along the minus strand of JBDLQG010000048.1, from coordinate 6,924 downwards.
CTTGACTCGTAGAGTTGGAGAAACGTTAATGATTGGTGACGAAGTAACAGTGACCGTTTTAGGCGTTAAAGGCAATCAAGTACGCATCGGTGTAAACGCACCAAAAGAAGTTTCTGTTCACCGTGAAGAAATTTACGACAGAATCAAAAAAGAGCAATCTGATATCCACATTTCAGAAAGCGATAGCTGAGTTTCAGAAAAAAATAATTGGAGAGTTGGCCGAGAGGCTGAAGGCGCTCCCCTGCTAAGGGAGTATGGGCTTTATCTCCCATCGAGGGTTCGAACCCCTCACTCTCCGCCAATTATTTCCCCTTTAGCGTTTATGCTAAGATAAAAATATCCCCATATATTCAAAAAGATAGAAATATCCCTAAATTTAGGAATAGCCGTTTGTTGGTTATTTCTTAGTCAACCATTTCGCGTATAAATTGCGGATTTTTCGCGTTTGATGTTTAAGTTTTGCTATGAAATCGCTACACTATGCGCATAGCCACAACAAAACTGAATTTTTATAATAGGAAGGATTAACCATGTTTAAAAAATCAATGACGATTGCTGATTTTGACAGCGAATTACACGAAGCCATTCAACGCGAACACCAACGCCAAGAAGATCATATCGAGTTGATTGCGTCTGAAAATTACGCGAGTCCACGCGTTTTGGAAGCGCAAGGCACGCAATTAACCAATAAATATGCTGAAGGCTATCCCGGTAAGCGTTATTACGGTGGCTGTGAATTCGTGGATAAAGTTGAACAACTCGCCATTGATCGCGCAAAAGCCCTTTTTCATGCTGATTACGCAAACGTGCAGCCGCATTCAGGCTCACAAGCCAATATGGCTGTTTTTATGGCGTTATTGCAGCCACATGACACAATTTTAGGTTTGAGTTTAGCCGATGGCGGGCATTTAACACATGGCGCAAAACCGAATTTTTCTGGCAAAATTTATAATGCCGTGCAATATGGTCTTAACCCATTAACGGGTGAAATTGACTATGATCAAGTACAAGCACTTGCCCTTGAACATAAGCCTAAAATGATTATTGCTGGTTTCTCGGCTTATTCGCGTGTTTGGGATTGGCAGCGTTTTCGTGAGATTGCCGATAGCGTGGGGGCGTATTTATTTGTTGATATGGCGCACGTTGCCGGTTTAGTGGCGGCGGGACTCTATCCTAATCCGGTGCCGATTGCAGACGTTGTTACTAGTACCACGCATAAATCACTGCGTGGGCCACGCGGTGGCATTATTTTATGTAAAAGTAATCCTGAGCTTGAAAAAAAATTCGATTCGAATATTTTTCCAGGTATTCAAGGCGGTCCACTTATGCACGTAATTGCCGCAAAAGCGGTCGCGTTCAAAGAAGCGATGCAACCTGAATTTAAAGTATATCAACAGCAAGTCATCGATAACGCCCGCGCAATGGCAAAAGTCTTTATGGCGCGTGGTTTTGATGTCGTATCTGGCGGAACAGACGATCATTTAATGTTGGTTTCACTCATTGCAAAAGGCATTACAGGAAAAGCCGCTGATGCCGCATTAGGCAGAGCGCACATTACCGTAAATAAAAATGCGGTGCCTAATGATCCTCAGTCGCCATTTGTGACAAGTGGTATTCGCGTTGGTACGCCAGCACCTACAACACGCGGATTTAAAGAAGCTGAAGTGACAGATGTCGCTACGTGGATGTGTGACGTGATGGATAACTTGGAAGATGAAAGCGTGATTGCTGCTGTGCGCGAAAAAGTGTCAGCATTATGTGCGCGTTTCCCTGTTTATAGTTAATACATCTAAATCATAGAATAAAAAAAGGCGGCCATTGTTTCTACAATGGCCGCCTTTTTTGATTTCGCGTTAATTACAGCGCAAAACCTGATTTTTTTACAACGTTATCAAGTGAAAGTAGTGTTTCGAGTAAACCTTCCATTTCATACATTGGCCAAGAATTGGCGCCATCACTTTTCGCCTCGGCTGGATTGGGATGCGTTTCCATAAATAATCCCGCAATGCCTACTGCAATCGCTGCACGAGCCAATACAGGCACAAATTCACGCTGTCCGCCTGAACTCGTTCCTTGTCCGCCTGGAAGTTGCACAGAATGCGTTGCATCAAAAACGACAGGACAGCCTGTTTCACGCATGACAGCGAGCGAGCGCATATCTGACACTAAATTGTTATAACCAAACGATGCACCGCGCTCACAGACCATAATTTGGTCATTGCCAGTGGCTTTGGCTTTATTGACAACGTTAACCATATCCCATGGCGCGAGAAATTGACCTTTTTTAATATTCACCGGAATATTTTGCGCAGCTACTGCTTGAATAAAATTCGTTTGACGGCACAAAAAAGCGGGTGTTTGCATGACGTCGACAACAGAAGCCACTTCTGCAAGTGGGGTATCTTCGTGTACGTCGGTTAAAACGGGTACACCAATTTGTTTTTTGACTTTTTCGAGAATCTCTAACCCTTTTTCAACACCAAGCCCACGAAAACTTTCATGTGAAGAGCGATTCGCTTTATCAAAAGAGGATTTATAAATAAACGGAATGTGCAGACGATCGGTCAATTCTTTTAAATAACCAGCGGTATCCAGTGCCATTTGTTCACTTTCAATGACGCAGGTACCTGCAATCAAGAAAAAGGGTTGATCTAATCCTGCGTTAAAGTGGCATAACTTCATAAATTATCTTCTGTTTTCAAAGGCGGCTTTAACAAAACCGCTAAATAAAGGATGGCCTTTGCGTGGCGTTGAGGTAAATTCTGGATGAAATTGACACGCGAGGAACCAAGGGTGATCTGAAATTTCAACCACTTCAACCAAACGTCCGTCAATGGATTTTCCAGAAAAACGCAGACCGTGCGCTTCGAGTTTTTCAATATACTGATTGTTAAACTCATAGCGATGACGATGACGCTCGGTAATGACATCTTTTTGATAAAGTGAAAACGCAAGGGAATCTTGTTGCAAACGGCATTGCTGACTTCCAAGTCGCATTGAGCCGCCTAAGTCTGAATTTTCGTCGCGTATTTCAATTTCACCGCTATCACCAATCCATTCGGTAATTAAACCAATGACGGGGTGAGGGGAGTTAGGTAAAAATTCGGTACTGTGAGCCCCTTCAAGTTCTGCGACATTACGTGCAAATTCAATCACGGCCGATTGCATACCAAGACAAATACCTAAATAAGGGACTTTGTTTTCTCGCGCATAGCGTACGGTGGCAATCTTGCCTTCAACGCCACGTTCACCAAAGCCACCGGGTACGAGAATCGCATCGACATCTTTTAAACGCGCCGCACCTTCTTCTTCAATAATTTCCGCATCAATATAGACAATTTTGACTTTCAGTTTCGTGCGAATGCCTGCATGAATTAAGGCTTCATTAAGCGATTTATACGCATCAGGATGTTCAACGTATTTACCTACGATGGCAATGCGCACTTCTTGGTGTGATTGCTCAATGGCTTCAATAACATGGCGCCATTCTGTTAGGTCCGCAGGGGGGACGTCAAGGCGCAATTTACGCACAACAATCTCATCTAAGCCTTGTTCATGCAATAAAATGGGAATGCGATAAATGGTATCGGCATCGATAGCCGAAATGACAGCGTGTTCTTCAACGTTCGTAAATAAAGCAATTTTACGGCGATCACTAACAGGAATAGGCAATTCTGAGCGACACATCAAAATATCAGGTTGAATCCCAATAGTACGTAATTCTTTAACGGAATGTTGCGTGGGTTTTGTTTTGATTTCACCCGCAGAGCGAATATAAGGCACGAGCGTTAAATGAATAAACAATGAGCGCTCAGCACCTAGTTCAAAACGCATTTGACGAATCGCTTCTAAAAAAGGTAAGGATTCAATATCGCCAACCGTTCCGCCCACTTCAATTAACGCGACATCAACGCCTTCTGCGCTCGCATAAACACGACGTTTAATTTCATCGGTAATATGCGGAATGACTTGTACGGTTGCGCCTAAATAATCACCGCGTCTTTCACTGCGAAGAACTGAATCATAAATTTGTCCGGTGGTGAAATTGTTTTTCTTTGACATAGTCGTTTTTAAAAAACGCTCATAATGCCCCAAATCTAAATCTGTTTCCGCGCCATCTTCAGTGACAAACACTTCGCCATGTTGAAATGGGCTCATTGTGCCCGGATCAAGATTGATATAGGGATCGAGTTTTGTCATGGTCACTTTAAGGCCGCGTGACTCGAGAATGGCTGCAAGAGAAGAAGCTGCAATGCCTTTGCCTAGTGAGGATACAACGCCACCAGTGATAAAAATGTATTTTGTCATTATCGTTTTTGAGGTACTTGAGGGGAGAATTGATACGCACATTTTAATCGACATTAAAGGTGCCGTGCAAACTAGATGAAAATTGAGAGAATAATTTTTATTAAAAAATACGAAATAACCGCTTCAAAAAGGGCTTTATTTGGTTTACTTACAGTCCGTTTCATATTTTGCGGGCGGCTTTGTTGTGCTTGATTCAATATGAATACGTCCAGTTAAGGCGATGACCACGGATCTGAAATCTTGCAACACACTTGATGAGCAAAAACTGAATGTGCCGTTATCATTAATCTGCCCGTATTTATCATAATAAACATAATTTTTATAGGATGTTGGGATTTTAACTACTAAACTAGAATGCAACGCATCAAAGTTCGCCAAGATAAATTCGTTGCTATCTAATTGATTATTTGGAGCTTGTGAGCCCTTTTTTTCATCAATAAACACTATCCAACCGTTTGTCCATTGTCCATTTTTGTTTGCAATGACGACATTTTTTTGCTGTTTCAATGCTTCAAAACGCGCTAGTTGCAAGGCACTCACCATTGCGTTTGCGCTTGATGTTAGGCGACTGCTGATAATAAGCGATTGAAAATTGGGTAAGCCAATAGCGAGTGTAACTGACATAATCGCTAACACCATTAATAATTCCGTCAGCGTAAAACCTTTTACAGCATTCATTTTTCAAACACTTCTTTTAAGCTGAGTTGGCGATGTTTATTCACAAAATAAGCGCTAATCAGTTGACGTTGCGCACTCTCAGTACCGCCTGAAAAGACACGCATTGTGACTAAGCAATCAATCCCCGTGCCAGAAACTGATAAGATTTCTGCATTATTAACATTAGGAATAGGTGCAGATAGCTGTGTATTCGCACACAGCGTTAAATAATTGGCATCGATAGCTTGTTTAGCAAGTATTAACGTATTTTCGGCATTCGCCAATTCTTGTGCTTGGAGTCGTTGATTCATGGCAATGTGAAATTGCAGTTGATTTTGCGAAATCATTCGCGTGGTAGCAAGCGTTAAAAGCAATAAAAATAACAAACTAAACACAAGAACAGCACCGCGTTGAGCATGAAAAGTCATGAATTTTATTGAGCAAGTGCTTGAAGGTAAATGATTTTTGAAAATACATGATAAAGACGATTATCGCTTGCTGTGTAGGTCGTATTTTCAATCGTGTATTTCATTTTAGCATTTGTTAAATTGTTATCTGTGCTACGCATGACGAGAAACACTTTTACCGCAAAGACATCTTTCCAGTCGTTTATATCAGAGGCTTTGGCGTAGTAAAACGTATCGTCACTCAGATTATTAACATCATTTTTATTTTGCACTCCGTAGCGAAATTCGAGTTTTTCAACTTGTGAAATCAAGGGTTTCGCGTTGAAAGGGGCTTTTTCGCTTTGCTTTACTTTGCAATAAAAAACGGGGACACCGTCACCATCTTTATCTTCGTAAATGTAGATAGCGAGAATATCGTTTTCGTTATAGGTGAGTGAACTGGTACACAGTGAATTATTTAAATCCTTTTCGTCTGTTGTTCTGAACCGATAAATCAATTCGTTATCTAAACCCTGCAGATATTCATTTTGATTAAAACGGATTTTTGAACCAAACATTTCCGAAGTTGCTTGGAATAAATCCATTTTGCCATCACTAGAATAACCGGCTAATGACAAACTTTTTGATAACAAATCCAGCACGAAGACAGCATCTTCGGTCATGTCGGATAAATTGCGTTCGAGTGCAAAATTTTTTTGAGATTGCATGAAAATTTGGCTCATTCCTGCGATTAAAAAAAGGGAAAGGAGCATACTTACTAACAATTCAATGAGCGTCATGCCGCTTTGTTTTTGCGTCATGATGGAATAATTTCTAAATAAAACGTGGCCTTTTGTGAAAAAATGCCTGATTTCTTTGTGTTAGCTCTTGTCCATCTAGTGACTAAACAGAGTGATTTTGGCGTTGAACTGACACAAGGCGCTTTATTGATGCTGCTACTTAATTGAATCTCGACGGTTGCGTTGGCGGGAAGACTTTGTTTTGCATTTCGTGTCCATTCACCATAATCGTTTGAGGCGAGTTGCGCTTTGGTGCATGGGCTTGTTTTTGTGCAAACATTCGATGTATTTGGCGAAATGGTTAACCAATCTATGCCTGAATTTGAACGCATACGCGCCTGCATATCAGTGGTAAGTAGAATGGCTTGTTGCATTGTATAGGCGTCTTGACTTTCACGGAGCGCGATGATTTGCAGACTGGCGAGTCCAAGCAATCCAATTGCTAAAATAATCATCGAAATTAAGACTTCAATTAGCGTAAAGCCTTTATTGCGATGCGAATGGAACGACAGCATTGACTCAATGATCTAATTGATTGTGTGGTTTTAGTGGTTTGTGGTGTTTGATTTTCGGTTTTTTAGGGTAAATCACTTCGTTGGGCATTGGAACATATAAACCGATATTTTCAGCGCAAAAATGCAGGATTCGCTCAAGATAGTCGTTAAATGTTTTGGTATCTAAATCTTTTGTGCTGCTAAGACGCTCGACCATCACGCCGCCAATCATTTCACACTCAATAGGTAAAAATGTGCGTTTAAATGACGCATGAAGTT